>JAFAZB010000387.1 GCA_019240015.1 Solirubrobacterales bacterium | reverse complement strand
CAGGGGCTCAACCGAAACCGGATCGCGCGAGGAGGCGGTGCGGGCGTCGGCAATCGCAGCCCGCATGTCCCCGCGTTCGATCGCGGCGATCGCGGCTGCGTCGGCGCTCGCGGCGCGCATCGGCTGGGCGATCATCCAGGCTGCCGCGAGCGAGACCGCGCTCAAGACGGCGAGCGCGGCGGCAGCGCCTGGGCGCTGGATCAGCGGCGTCCGCCTCGTGGACCGTCCGACCGGAGCCGCGAGCGGCCCGCGGCCCGCGAGCCAGCCGGCGCACAGCAGCGCGGGTAGCGCCGTGCCGGGGACGAACCAGGTCCAGTCGATCGCGGAGTGCAGGCCGAACACCACCACCACCGCCACCAGCGCCAGCAGCCCAGCGCGCTCTCCGGCGGCCGGCGCGGAGAGCGAGCGCCACCGCGTCCGACCCCCGATCGCGCGCGTCGCGGAGATCGCCCAGGCGAGCAGCAGCGCGAGGCTCACGCCAACCCCGATCAAGCCGAGGTCGGCGAACGTCTCGATCACGTAGCTGTGGGCGTGCCCGACGTTCAGCGGGTCGCTCGTGTAGCGGGTGCGGGCGGTCGCGTAACCGAGCGCACCGACGCCCTTCAGCAGCGCGTGCTCGCCGACCGTCAAGCCCTCGCGCCAGTAGCGAGGCCGGCTGTTGCTGAGCTCGACCAACCGCCCGGGGTTGTCGCTCACCGTGACGGCCGGGTTGGTGAGCGTGCTCCACACGTGGGAGATCTCGCCGGTCAGCCCCCGCGAGGAGCGGGCGACCGCGAGCACGCCGGCGATCGGGACGAGCGCGACCAGCACGACCAGCGCGGCCCCGATCCGCCGCCGCACTGCGGGCGTGGGCGCCACCCGGTCGATCGCGAAAGCGGACGCGACCCCGGCCGCCAGCAGCAGTGCGAGCGCCACCAGCAGCACGAGGCCGAATGCATGTCCGGCCGTGGTCCTCGCCGCCAGCGGGACCATGTCCTTTCTGAGCGCGCGCGTGGCGAGCGCCCAGCCCGCGATCGCACCGCCGCCGGTGCCACCCAGCGCGAGCATCGCCGCGCTGCGCAGTCGAAGCGGCACGATCGCCAACCAGCACCCCACCCCGACGACGGCCACCACCACCGCCCCGCGCGAGTAGGACAGCACGATCACCGCCACGAGAATCGCGGTCGCGGGTACGCTCAGCGCCCGCATCAGCCTGCCGCGATCGACCCGAGCTCCCGCCCACAGGCAGGGAACCAGCCCCAGCGCCGCGACCAGACCGGTCGCATTCCAGTAGCCGGTCGGGGCTCTCAGTCGGCCCAGCGTCTCCCCGGGATCGAGCGTCGCCGGGAACGCTTTGACCAGCAGCGCCCAGCCGCTGAGAATCACCGCGAACGCCGCGACACCGCCCACCAGCGAACGCCAGCGCTCGGGCGCGATCCGGGCGATCGCGATTGCGCCGCTGAACGCAGCCAGGTAGGAAAGCGTCTGGTTCGCGGCCTGCCACGAGTCATCGGGCTGCACCGACCAGGCGATCGACACGCCCGTCAGGACGACGAGCGCCACGAACAGGGAGAGCGTCACGCCGCCCCAGAGCCGGCCCGGGGCGGTGAGCACGATGCCCGCCGCGCACGCGCCGGCGCCGAGCAGCGTGAGGACGATCTCGACCCAGGTGTTCTCAGACAGGTTCCCCGCGGTCAGAAATGCCAACGCGGTCAGACACGCCGCCACACCGAGACCGAGCGCCACATCGAGCTTCGCTCCGGTCGGCACGGCACGGCCCAACCACGTCGCCCGGGCCGAGCCGGGTGCGGCCGTGGCTAGTGACGACACGGCGACGAGCGTACCAACGGGTCCACCGCTAGCCCGCGGCGCGGGCGATCAGCATCAAGGTGTGCCCGAGACGGGCCGCGCGAGGCCGCGAGCCGAGCTCGTCCAGCGGCTGGAGCGAGTGCTGGAGCGGCGCCGCCATGCGCCGCCAGGTGTAGGTGACGGCGTGGAGCTCGGGATCGAGCCCTGCCGCGCGAGCCTCTCCGATCAGCCGCCGCGGCGACAGCGGGATGTCGTCAGGCGTGCCGTGGATCGCGGTCGCGACTCGGGCGCGGTTGGCGAGCGCGAGCCCCAGCCCGACCGGATGCCACAGCCCGGGCTCGATCGCGACCATCGCGCCCCCGGGACGCAGCAGCCGAGCGGCCTCGGAGAAGCAGGGCTGGAGCGGGCCCTGGAACGCGATGTGGTGCAGCACCAGCCGATAGAGCACCACGTCGAACGAGCGCGGCGGGAACTCGAGCCGGCCCGCGTAGCCGACGTGGGCCTCGTCGGCACGGCCGGTTTCGCAGACCCCGGCGACGCGATCGGGGTCGGCGTCGACCGCCACCAGTCGAAACGAGGGGGCTGGAAACAAGTGCCTGCCGGGGTGCCAGCCGGAGCCGACCGAGAGCACGACGCCGCTCACCAGGCCCAGTCGCCTGGTGAGGAGGTCGTGCTCGCGCGCCATCATGTGGCGGTAGTGGAGCTCGAGCGTCGAGCGGCTGCTCAGCCGGTCGAGCAGGTTGCGCTGCTGATACGGCGCGCAGGGCGCGCGCTCCGATTCGCTGCAGTCGGTCGCGATGGCGCCCGAGTCTAGAGGCGAGTGTCCGCGCAATAGACTCGCCTCCGTGTCCTGGCAGGCGGCGGCGCGGCGGGTTGCGCAACGAGCTGGCCTCGACCCGCGCTACGTCCGCAGGTTGCGGTGGCTCGCGAAGGCCGGCTCGGTGAGACGGGCCGGCGCGAAGCTGCGATCGAACCTGGGCTTCATCCTCACCGATCCGGAGCCCGACAACTTCACCTACGCGCTCGCCAACGAGCCTGAGCTCGCTGAGTGGGTCCGGTCGGTCTCCGGACGTGAGCGCGTCGCGATCGACCGCGTGCTCGACGAGGTCCACCACGACCGGGAGCTGGGTGAACGCCTGCGTCGCGCGACCGCCCGCCGGTGGTCCTGGAGCAAGCCGGCGCCGCCGTTCGGCAAGCGAGTGGCCTGG
>JAFAZB010000385.1 GCA_019240015.1 Solirubrobacterales bacterium | reverse complement strand
GCGCTCGTATGAGCCCATCAGCGCCCGGTGGATCATCACCGGTCGATGCTCGGCGTTATCGGCGCCGGTGTAGGTGAGCTCGAAGCGCTGGGGCATGTTGTAGTCGAGCTGGATCGTGCCGATCTGCCAGGAGCGCCGCAGCGAGTCGGTCATGTGGATATCGATCTTGGGGCCATAGAAGACGCCCTCTCCCTCGCCGATCTCATAGGGCAGGCCCCGGCTCGCAAGCGCCTGTCCGAGGGCCCCCTCGGCACGGTCCCACAGCGCGTCGTCGCCAATCCGTTGCTCGGGGCGAGTCGAGAGCTCCAGCCGGACATCCAGGCCGAACACCTCGTAGATCGCGAACGCGAACTCCAGGCAACCTGCCACCTCCTGCTGAACCTGCTCCTCGGTGCAGAAGATGTGGGCGTCGTCCTGGCTGAAGTGCCGGACGCGCAGCAGGCCGTGGAGCGTTCCGCTCGGCTCATTGCGGTGCAGCAGCCCCGGCTCGAAGTAGCGCACCGGAAGCTCGCGGTAGGAATGGCGCTGCATCCCGTACAGCTGGCAGTGCCCCGGGCAGTTCATCGGCTTGATCGCCAGCGCCCGTTCTTCGGACTCGGTCACGAACATGTTCTCGCGGTACTTGTCCCAGTGGCCGGAGGTCTGCCACAGCGAGCTGTCATAGAGCTGCGGCGTCTTCACCTCGCTGTAGCCACGTTCGCGTCCCATCTCGCGGCTCAGCGTCACCAACGAGTTGAACACCTCGGTCCCCGCGGGCAGCCAGAAAGCAGACCCCGGTGCGAGATCCGAGAACGCGAACAGGCCAAGTTGGGGACCGAGCCTGCGATGGTCGCGGGCCCGGGCCTGCTCGAGCCGCTCGAGGTGCTCCTCCAGGTCCCTCGCCGAGAAGAACGCGGTGCCGTAGACGCGGGTCAGCATCGGGTTCCTGGCGTCGCCGCGCCAGTAGGCGCCCGCCACCGACTGGAGCTTGAAGGAGCCGATCCGCCCGGTGCTCGGAGAGTGCGGTCCGCGACACAGGTCGGTGAACGGGCCGTTGGTGTACAGCGAGACCCGGTCGACGCTCTGGTCGCGTACGAGGTCGTCGATCAGCTCGACCTTGTAGTCCTGACCGTCGCGGCGAAAGCGCTCCCGTGCCTGCGCGACGGGGACCTCCTCGCGTACGAAGTGCTCATCGGCATCGACGTGCTCGCGCATCTTGGCTTCGATCCGCTCGAAGTCGGCGTCGCTGACCGCGACCCCCGCGGGAAACTCGAAGTCGTAGTAGAAGCCGTCGGCGATCGGGGGGCCGATCGAGATCTTGACCCCGGGATACAGCTCGAGCATCGCGGCCGCCAGCACGTGCGCGCAGTCGTGGCGAATCAGTCTCAGTGCCTCCTCGCCGCTGCGCGCGGTCACGATCTGGAGCCGGGGCGCCCCTCCACCGCCGTCGCTCTCAGGCAGGGGGCGCTCCAGGTCGCGCAGCTCGTCGGCGACCTCGACCGCCAGCGCCGCCTTCGCCAGTCCCGGCCCAATCGCCGCCGCAGCGTCCCGCCCGGTGGCGCCGCCCGGCAGCGCCAGCGTGGTCCCGTCGGGCAGCACGTACTCCATGCGCGGATGCTAGGCGCTGCGGCGGGCTGGCTGCGCGCTGCGGTGGGCTACATTTGTACAGCTGCCCGGACGATTAGCTCAGCTGGGAGAGCGCCGCCTCGACAAGGCGGAGGTCGCTGGTTCGAGCCCAGCATCGTCCACTCGCGTCAACACTGGGGATCCGGGGTGCTAGCTCGAAACTAGCTTCCCCAAGCTGGGCCACACCGGGGCCACAGCCCGGGCAAGTCTTGCCAGGGGTCGGGATCGACCCGGATCGCACCAGATCGCACACACCCCCGACCGTTTTCAAGGGCGGTTCCGCTAGCGATCACGTCGTCGCACCAGGGGCGCCCACCGCTCCGAGCGGGAGCACCAGTGCGCGATCGCGTCGATTGGCGCGCCCGCCCGTCTCCTATGGAGCGCGGCCCCGGGTGCTCGCCGCCCGGGCGCCGTGGCTCGCCAACTAGGATCGGCAGCGGCGTGCTCGAACCGATTCGACTCGCGGAGGTGTTGGCGGCGCTCTCGCTGACGACGGACCTCGGGGCCGGGGTCCCGTTCGAGAAGGGGCTGCGCACGTGCGTGGTCGCTTCGCTGCTCGCCGACGCGCTGGAGCTCGGGCGCGCAGACCGGTGCGCGGTGTACTTCGCCGCGCTGCTGCGGTCGCTCGGCTGCACCGCTCACGCGTCCCTGTTCGCCGACCTGTTCGACGACGACGTGGCGATCCAGCGGGAGCTGAAGACCTTCGATCTGGGCGATCCCTCGAATCTGGCCGCGCAGACCGCGCGGTTCTCCGCCTGGGCCGGAAGCAAGCGCGCGGGTGAGCTGGTCACCCGCTTCGCCAAGGAGGTGCCGGCCCAGGGCGCGGCCCTGGGTCGTGGCAGCTGCGAGGTCAGCGCCACGCTGGGCGCGAGGCTCGAGCTCCCCGCCGGAGCGATCGCTGCTCTCGACGAGGTATACGAGCGTTACGACGGCCAGGGGTTCCCCTCGGGTCGCTCCGGTGAGGAGCTGACCGTTGCCGCTCGTGTCGTGCACGTCGCGGAGCAGGCCGTGATGGCCCATTCCGACGCCGGTGGTGCCGGCGCGGCGGAGCACGTGGCCCGCCGCGCGGGGGGTCACCTGGACCCTTACATGTGCGCGAGCTTCGCGGCGAACGCGGAGCGCGTCCTCGGCGCGCTCGAGGCTTCCGACATGCTCACCGCCGCGCTCGCCGCCGAGCCGCCGCCGCCGATCAAGGTCCCGGCGGCGGGGCTCGACCGCGTCTGCTCGGCGTTCGCGAGCTTCGCGGATCTGAAGGGGGCTTTCCTGCTCGGCCACTCCGCCCACGTCGCGGAGCTCAGCGACAGCGCGGGGGCGCTGCTCGGATACGACGAGGGGGCTCGCCGCACGCTGCGGGCCAGCGCCTTGTTGCTCGATATCGGCCGGGTCGGAGTCTCGAGCGCGGTCTGGGATCGCCCAGGCCCTCTCAGCCCAGTCGAATGGGAGCGGGTACGCCTTCATTCCTATTGGACCGAGCGGATTCTCAGGCGCTGCCCAGCGCTGGAGCACCTGGCCGTGCGAGCTGCCGCACACCACGAACGGCTCGACGGCAGCGGCTACCACCGCGGGACGCGGGCGATCGAGCTCTCGAGCGCCGAGCGCCTGCTGGGGGCCGCCGACGTGTTCGCCGCGATGACCGAGGCGCGGCCGCACCGCGGCCCTCGATCGCGCTCGCAAGCGGCTGATGCGCTACACGAAGAGGTGATCGCAGGCCGCCTGGATGCCGTGGCGGTGGGAGCGGTCGTCGAGGCGGCGGGACTGCCGCGCCGGCGAACAGCGTGGCCGAACGACCTCACCGACCGCGAGGTCGACGTGCTGCGCGTGCTCGCACGCGGGGTCAGCAACCGGGAGATCGCCGACGTGCTGGTGCTCTCACCGCGGACCGTGCAGCACCATCTCGCGAGCGTCTACGACAAGATCGGCCTCAGGACCCGAGCGGGCGCTGCGGTGTTCGCGATCGAGAACGGCCTGGTCCCGGCCGCAACGGATAAATAGGCCGTTCGGCCGATGCGCCGCCGGCATCGAGCATCGATGCTGGGCGCCCGCACCAAACCGCAAGGAGGTCTCGATGTCAGCCGAGAACGAGGCGCTCGTGCGCCGCTTCTTCGAGGAGTTCTGCAATCAGCGTCGCGCGGAGCTGGCCGACGAGCTTGTCGCCCCCGACTACGTGGCCCACGGCCCCCAGGCACCCCCAGCGGAAGGCCCTGACGGCATCCGGGAGCGCGTCGGCCTCTACCAGGAGGCCGTCGACGGCCACTGGGAGATCCAGGAGCTGATGTCGGTCGAGGACCGGGTGATCGCGCGCTGGATCGGGAGCGGAACTCATCGCGGCGAGCTGATGGGACTCGACCCCACCGGAAAGCCGATCTCTGTCGAAGCGATCACCGTGTTTCGGGTCGCGGACGGGAAGATCGCCGAGGAATGGACCGTTTGGGACGCACTCGGTCTGCTCCAGCAGGTGGGTGCGGTGCCCGCTCCGGCCTGAGTGCACGCCGCTCGGGAAGGAACGACCCGCGTAGTGCGTCGTACCTAGCGGCCGGGCTCCCGTTGCGCCTTGTCACACCACAATGGGAGCTCGGCCGCGCGCGCAACGGCTGGTCGGGAGGCCCATCGGTCGCTCCAGATTTTGTCCCTGCGGCCAAGGTCCGTCCGCGGGGGCGTTGTAATTCTTTGCCGATGCCTGCGCAGGTGGCGCCGATTCGCGCGCCGCATACGCCCGACTTGCGTCCGCTGATCGCCGTTACCACCTCCGAGGTGCGGCGCAGCGGGACCGTCACCCCGACCCCGCAGGGCGAGCCACCCCAGCGCGAAATGGCCCTGGGGTTGCGCTACCTCCAGGCGCTCGAGGCCGCCGGCGCGATCCCGGTGGTGATCCCCCCGCTCGCGATCGAGCGGATCGAGCCATTGCTCTCCAGGATCGACGGCGTCTGTCTGTCCGGCGGACCCGACCTTGATCCAGAAGGGTACGGCGAGCGCAGGCACCCGCTCACCGGCCCGACGGAGGCGGACCTGGACGCGTTCGAGCTGGCGCTCGCGCGGGCCGCCGACGCGCGCGAGCTTCCGATCCTGGCGGTCTGCCGCGGGCTTCAGGTGCTCAACGTGGCGCGCGGCGGGACGCTGCACCAGCACCTCCCTGACCTCGTCGGCGATCGAATCGCCCACCGCCAACAGCAGCGCAGCTCGGACCCGACGCACTGGGTGTCGATCGATCCGTCGAGTCAGCTGGCGGCGATACTGAGCCGGAACCGGGCCAAGGTCAATTCTTTTCACCACCAGGCGGTGGCCACGATCGGCCGCGGGTTGGTAGCGAGCAGCCACGCATCCGACGGAACGATCGAGAGCCTCGAGGCGCTCGATCGCGGCTTCGTCCTGGGCGTACAATGGCACGCCGAGTGCCTGGTGAATCGTCGTGAGCAGGCGGCACTGTTCCGCTCATTTGTCGAGGCGGCCCGACGGTTCCAACCCGGCACGGTGCCGCTGGAGCAGGTCGCGTGAAGCGAGACCGAGCCGAATCGAGGTAGGCGGATGAGCCCGCTCGCGAGCCGGCTATCGGCGCCGGCCTGGGCGCACTGGAACGCGCTGGGCGCGTACACCGTCGGGATCGAGGAAGAGGTCATGCTGCTCGATCCAGCCGGCTGGTCGCTGGCGCAGCGGATCGACGACGTTCTCCCGCGGCTCTCCTCCGAGCTCGCCAGCCACGTGACCGCCGAGACCCACAAAGCGGCAATCGAGCTCGCGACCGCCCCACACCGGACGGTGGCCGCGGCCGCCGAGCAGGCCGCGCAGCTCCGCTGCGCGCTGGCGGCCGAGCTGACCGCCGCCGGACTCGCGGTTGCCAGCGCCGGCACCCACCCGTTCGCGGTTTGGACCGAGACGGAGGTCTCGAGCGGCGCTCGCTATCAGCTGGTCTATGGCGCGATGCGCGAGCTGGCCAGGCGTGAGCCGACCTTCGCCCTGCACGTCCACATCGGGGTCGGCGATCCCGACAGCGCCACGCAGCTGTACAACCGACTGCGCGCGCATCTCCCGCTGCTGCTCGCGCTGTCCTCCAACTCTCCCTTCTGGCAGGGCCGAGACACGGGTCTGGCGTCCACCCGCACGCCCCTGTTCCAGGCGTTCCCCAGGGTCGGTATCCCCCGCGCTTTTGCTTCCTACAGCGAGTACGTAGAGACCGTCGACGTAATGCTGCGCTGCGGAGCATTCCCAGAGCCGACGTTTCTGTGGTGGGACGTTCGCTTGCAGCCCAGCCTCGGCACCGTCGAGGTGCGGATCATGGACGCTCAGACGACCGTCGCGGACACCGCCGCGCTCGCCGCGCTCGTGCAGTCGATCGCGCATCTCGAGCTCGAGGGTGGGGATCACCCCGACGCGCTCGCCGACTCGCCCGAAGTCCTGGCGGAGAATCGCTTCCTCGCCGCTCGCGACGGATGCGACGCGCTGCTGCTCGACCCGGCCGCCGAGCGATGCGTGCCGGTCCGAGAGCGGCTCTACGGCTTGCTCGAGGCGCTCCGCCCCCACGCCGCCGAGCTCCAGTGTGACCGCGCGCTCGCGCGGATCGCCGCGCTCGCGGAGCACAACGGCGCCGCGGAGCAGCGGCGGTCGGGAGCCGACGCGTCGGGCCTGTCGGTGCTGGTCGAACGCCTCTCCGGGCGGTTCCTCGATCGAACCAGCTCGATCGGGGCGCTGTTGGGCTGAGTGCTCGCCACCGGGGTCGCGTTCGCACTCCTCGCCCCAAGGCGTTTGATCCGTCAACTAGAATCGGCTTATGAGCATTGTCACATCGGGACTCCTCGAGGGCGCCGCGCTCGACGCGTGGCGAAGCTTCCTCCAGAGCCACGCGTCGATACTGCGGGTGCTCGATGCCGAGCTCGTCGCGGAGCACGACATGACCTCGCGTGACTACGAGGTGCTCCTGTACGTAGCACAGGCCCCTGGCCGGCGGCTGCCGATGTCGGCCCTCGCCGAGAGCACGATGCTCACCCGCTCCGGCATCACCCGCCTGATCGACGGCTTGGTCGCGAGCGGCCTGATCGAGCGAACCTCCTGCCCCAACGATGCTCGCGTTTCCTACGCGCAGCTGACCGAGGTCGGCTATGAGAAGCTGCGCGAGGCCGGCCGGTCGCACATCGCCAGCGTCAGGCGCCTCTTCCTCGAGCACTTCACCCCCGAGGAAGTCGAGCAGCTCGCATCGCTGCTGCGTCGCCTTCCCGGCGCCCATCCTGGCGGAAACTGCAGCGTGGACTAGCGTCCCATGGGCGGCGCGCCCGGGGGGCGTCGGACCCCTCCCCCGCGCTTGATTCCACAATAATTGACCTCGCAATAAATCGGTGCTAACATAGTTGTTCCCTCAAGCACCTGCTCTGAAAGGAACGCTATGTCAACCGAAACGATCGCTGCCAACCCGGTCCCCGCCGGCAGCTACAACGTCGATCCCGCCCACTCCAACGTCGGCTTCGAGGTCCGCCACATGGGAATCGCCACGGTGCGTGGCGCCTTTCGACGCTTCCAAGGGAAGCTCGACGCCACCGGCAAGAACCCCGTACTGGAGGGTGCCGTGGAGGTCGCGAGCATCGACACGGGCGATCAGCAGCGCGACGCTCACCTGACCGCTCCGGATTTCTTCGACGCCGGTCAGCACCCGCAGATCACCTTCCAAACCACCGCGATCGAGGCCACCAACGAGGGCGGCATCCGGCTCGCTGGTGAGATCACAATCAAAGGCGCCACCAAGCCGATCGAGCTGGTGGGCGCGGTCGCCGAGGGCGGCACCGACCCGTGGGGCAACGAGCGTGTCGGCTTCGAGCTCGAGGGCACGATCGACCGCCGCGAGTTCGGCCTCAGCTGGAATCAGACACTCCCCAACGGCGGGCTGCTGGTCTCCAACGACGTCAAGCTGCTGATCAGCGTCTCCGCGGTCAAGGAGTCCTGAGCGGTGCGGATCCTGGGAATCTCCGGCAGCCTGCGCGCGGCTTCACACAACACGGCGTTGTTGCGAGCGGCCGCGCGCCTGGCGCCGGAAGGGGTTGAGCTCGAGCTCTACGAAGGGCTCGACAGCCTCCCGCCATACAACGAAGACCGCGACACCGAATGGCCGCCCGAGCAGGTGAGCCGGCTGCGCGAACAGATCGCCGCGGCGGATGCGGTGCTGTTCGCGACGCCCGAATACAACGGCACCGTCCCAGGGCACCTGAAGCAGGTGGTCGACTGGGCGTCTCGCCCGCGTGGCGGCGAAGCCGCACTGTGGTCCAAGCCGGTCGCGGTGATCGGCGCGAGCGTCACCGACTACGGCGCACTGTGAGCCCAGGACCACCTCCGCAAGTCGCTCGGGATCGCGGGCGCGCGGGTGCTGGATGTGGAGCTCCCGGTTGGACGGGCCGCCGAGCTGTTCGACGAGCATGGCGAGCTAACCGACCCACGGACGCGCGAGCGGCTCGCGGAGATCGTGAGCGCCGTGCTCGCTCAACACGACCGGCTCAGAGAGGCGGCGTAACCTTGACGGCGGTGGCGGCACCAGCGCAGGCGGCGCTCGACGCGCGCATCGATCCCGACACGACCCTCGGCCCGGTCAGCCTGACCGTCGCCGACCTGGCCCGATCTCGCGCTTTCTACGAGCAGGCAATCGGGCTGCGCGGCCAGGAGCTCGACGACGGCGGCCTGACGCTGGCCGGCAACGAGCGCCCGCTGCTCGAGCTCCGCGGCGACAGCTCGGCGCCGCCGCTGCAACGCACAGCCACCGGCCTTTATCACCTGGCGATCCTGGTGCCGACCCGGCTCGACCTGGCGCTCGCGCTGGCCAGGCTGGCTGCTTTCCAGTGGCCGCTCGACGGCGCCTCCGATCACCTCGTCAGCGAGGCTCTGTACCTCTCCGACCCCGATGGCAACGGGATTGAGATCTACCGCGACCGCCCGCGCAACGAATGGCGGCGGGTCGGTGGGCAGCTGCAGATGGCAACCCTGCCGCTCGACCTCGAAAGCCTCGCCGGCGAGCTCCGTGCCGCCAGTGGCCCTCAGGCCCTGCTGCCCGCGGGGACTCGCATCGGCCACGTCCATCTCCAAGTCGCGAGCTTGGAGCAGGCCGAGGCCTTCTATCACGAGCTGCTCGGCTTCGACGTGATGGTGCGCGGATACCCAGGAGCGCTGTTCGTGTCCGCCGGCGGCTACCACCACCACATTGGGCTGAACACCTGGCACAGCGCAGGCGCCGCCCCCGCACCTCCCGGCTCGGTCGGGCTGCGCTCGTTCGAGGTCGTGCTGCCCAGCGCCGATCAGTTGGCGGGGATCACCGCGCGCCTGCACCGCGCGGGGGCCCCGGTCGAGACTACCTCTGCCGGGACGCTGACCCGCGACCCCTCCGGGAACGCGGTCCTGCTGCGCGCCCGCGGCTGACCGCATCCCGGCCCGCGGCGCTCCAGGCCACGCCAACCGCTGGCGCAGCCCTGACCCGGCGCTAGGCTTCACGCCTCCGGCGACGTGGCGGAGTGGCTACGCAGCGGCCTGCAAAGCCGTCTACACCGGTTCGATTCCGGTCGTCGCCTCTGGGGCCGAGCGGTCGAGCCGCGAGCTGCGCGAGCCCAATCCATGCCGCGCGGGTCCGGAGAGGCAAACACTGGCTGGGTCTATACTCGCTCGCCCTGCGGCTGTAGCTCAGTTGGCTAGAGCGTCTGCTTGCCATGCAGAAGGTCGAGGGTTCGAGCCCCTTCAGCCGCTCTCACAAAAGTCCCGTCAGTAAGAGGTCTTTGACACGCGGGGCGAGGGCGCCGGATGCGTTCGCAGGAGCGTGTGGAAGGCTTCCGGAAGCCATTGTCCGCTCAACCGTCTGCCCGCTTCAGGTTGTCCGAGTCGGCTATGCCGACGGCGTCGCGGGGAATCACCAAGATCTGGTTTCCTGTTTTCAGTGATCCCTCCCGGCCCGGTAGTTCATCCGGGCCCGATTTGGGGACGGCCCGGATGGGCGTCGTCAAATCGGGACCACCCCAGCGGGAGGCGGCGTTGGCAGCGCGCGTGCTGCCCGTAGAGCGCTGCAGACGACGCCTCCGGCCCAGCCGGATAAGGCCCTCGACCCTGTTGCCGGAGAGGAACAGCGCTGGTTCCGCATCGGCGAGCAGCAGCACGGCGAGCTGCCGCGCGTGCGCTCCTACTCGTCCATCTCGTCACTGTCGATCGGGTCGGGCGAGGTGCCCGCAACCTCGGGAACGCGATAGTCGGATCCGACGAGGGGAGCGGCGGCAGTCGTTTGCCTCGCTCAGCCCGGAGTCAACGGCATGCGCCCGGTTGGGCGATGGCGGTTTCGTAGGCGAGTACGACGGCTTGCACGCGGTCGCGCAGGCCGAGCTTTGTGAGCACTCGGGTCACGTGGGTCTTGACTGTCGCGCTCGAGAGAACGAGCTGCTCGGCGATCTCGGCGTTGGAGAGCCCGCGCGCGATCAGTTTGAAGATCTCGAGCTCGCGCGGCGTGAGCTCGTCGATCGCCGGCGGGATGGGTGCGTGGTCCTTGGCCTGCACGATGGTTTGGATCAGTCTGGTCGTGACCGAGGGGGCGAGCAGCGAGTCGCCCTGGGCGACCGTGCGGATGCCGTCGACGAGTTGCTCGGGGCCGACGTCTTTGAGCAGAAAGCCGCTCGCCCCGGCCCGGAGTGCCCCGTAGACGTACTCGTCGAGATCGAAGGTGGTGAGCATCACGACGCGTGGGGATCGGTTAGAGCCGGAGGTGATCTGTCGCGTCGCTTCGATCCCGTCGAGGACGGGCATGCGGATGTCCATCAGCATCAGGTCTGGGTGCACGCGGCGGGCGATGTCGACCGCTTCGCGGCCGTCTCCGGCCTCTGCTACGACCTGCATGTCCTCGGCGGCGTCGATGATCATCCGCAGTCCGGCCCGGACGAGCGGTTGGTCGTCGGCGATCGCGATCGTGATGGTCATCGTCGCGGCAGCTGGGCGGAGATGGCGAAGCCGCCCGCGTCCAGAGGCTTGATCGTGAGCGTCCCGTTGTAGAGCGCGATCCGTTCGGAGATGCCATGAAGCTGGCGATCGAGGCCCTTGACCGGCCCCTGGCCGCGGATCTCGATCGTCAGCCGCGCGCGAGAGTAGTCGACGGTCACCTCCGTCGGCCGACGGCCGCCGTCTCCGCGTAGTGCAGCCTCGATCACGCGATAGCCGAGCAGGTCGAGACCCGCTGGCAGTCCGCCCGGGTCACCCACGGTGCGCAGCTCGCAGTCCAGACCGCGCCCACGGACGTCGTCCAGCAAGCTGTCGAGTTGGTCGAGCTCGGGCTGTGGCGTGAGCTCGCGCGGGTCCTCGCCGGACCGGAGCAGGCCGAGCGTGCGCCGTAGGTCCGCGAGTGCTTCGCGGCCGGCCTGCTCAACCGCAAGGATCGCCTGCGAGGCGCCGGTGGGGTTGGCGTCGATCAGCTGCCGCGCGCCGCCCGCTTGGATGACGATCGCGCTGACGTTCTGGGCGATGATGTCGTGCAGCTCACGCCCGATCCTGATCCGCTCTTGCACGACCGCCGCCTGTTCGTGGCGCTCGCGCTCGCGTTCGAGGCGGTCCGCGAGTTCCCTGAAGGCGAAGACCCGCCGGCTGCGCTCGCGCCACATCAAGCCGAACGCCCAGAACAACAGCGGTAATCCGATCGCGGAGATTAGCTGCGAGCCGAGGCTGTAACCAGTCGACGGGCCGGTCGTCGACCACACCACGCCGGCGGCGAGCAGCGCGGCCGCGACGGCCGCAGCTGCCAGCCCGCGGCGCGGTTCAAGACGCGCGCCGGCGGTGAACGCCACCAGTAACAGCGGCAGGATCGTGCCCGTCATGCCGTTGAACACATTGCCTAGCGGCGGTCCCTGGAGCACCCCGGCCACGGCGGCGCACGCCACCAGCGCGGCGCCGGGCCAGCGGCGCCGGACCGTGATCGGGGCGACCAGCAGCACCGAGCCGAGCGCGGCGCCGAGGCGGTGCGGTCCGGGCACGACCGTGTCAAGCCAGGCTTCAAGCTCGAGCTCGACCAGCAGCACGAGCGCGATCAGCCCGTCAATCAGCTCGGGCCGCAGCGCGCGGATTCGTGACCACAGCGAACTCATCTGTCGCTCCCGGCGACCAAGGGCAACGACGCGCGCACGCGGTAGCCGCCGCCACGATCGGCGCCGGCCTGAACGGCGCCGTGATGGAGCGCGGCGCGCTCGCGCATCCCGACCAGCCCGTGCCCGACGCGCCCGTTCGGGCCGGCGCGTGGGCCGCAGCCGTCATCCGCGATCTCGAACTCGAGCCTGTCCTCGTCCCACGACATGCGCACGCTCGCCGTGGCCGGGCCGGCGTGCTTGATCGTGTTGGTCAGCGCCTCCTGGACAATCCGATAGATGCACAGCGCCAGCGCCGGTGAGATCTCGAGCGGCTCGCCGTCAACGATAAGCTCGGTCTTGAGGCCGCCCGCCCGCGTGCGCTCCACGAGCTCCTCGATGCTCGCCAGCCCCGGCTGCGGTCGGCGGTCCTGCCCATCGTGCTCCGGGCCGAGCACGCCGAGCAGGTGGCGCATCTCGGCAAGCGCCTCGTGACCGGCCCGCTCGACCACCCGCAGCGCTTCGCGAGCCCGCCCGGGGTCGGTCGCGACGACCATCCGTGCGCCGCCGGCCTGGAGCACGATCACCGACAAGCAGTGACCGATCACATCGTGCAGCTCGCGCGCGATCCGGATCCGCTCACGGTCCGCCGCGCTGCTCGCCCGCAGCTCGCGCTCGGCGTCGAGCTGCTCGGACAGCTCGCGGAACCGGTCGGCAAGCTCGGCCCGGTCCCGCAACCAGCGTCCGAGCAGCCACGGCACGAACGCGACCACCACGGGCTCGAAAAAGAGGTTCGAGACAACGTGCGGGGTCAGCACGATCTGTGGCACCAGCGCGACGACGCCGGCGCCCAACGCGAGCCGCGCGCGACGCCGTGGCAAAAACGCGCCAGCGCCGTAAAAACAGAGGGCTCCAGCTGGCAGCGACGCCAGCACAACATCCACAAGGGCGCCGCCGAACGCGGCCTCGACCGAGACCGCGCCGCACCCGGCGAGCAGCGCCGCGAGCGGCCAGCGGCGGCGGACCGCGACCCCGCCGCATAGAACCACGCCTGCGACGGCCCCCGCTGGGCGGTCGTGAACCGAGCGGCTGAGCCATACCTGAAGCTCGGTCCCGACCACCAGAACCGCCGCCACCACAGCGTCGATCCGCGCGCGATCAAGATCGCGCACGGATCGCCCCAGGTCCCACACACGCTTCACAGCGCGGCCAACGCTAGCGCCGTTCAACGCGCGCCGCTAGGCACCGCCTGGGCCGCGCCCGGCCGGGTAACCGCAGAGGTCTGAGGCCCGCGCATGAACAGCAGAAGGCTGACGATCAACGTCCAGATCCCGGCCGGGATCGGCCCGATGTTCCTGATCGGCACCAGCGCCACCACACCGAACACCAAGCCAAGCCAGGCGACCCACGCCGGCAGCTGCCCGCCGCGCAAGATCGCGAGACTCGCCGCGATCAACAGCCCCGCAGCCCCGGCCGCGACAGCGATCACGGCCACATAGCCATCGAGCAAGTTCAGCGCATGCGCCGTTGCGGGGCTCAGACGGGCCGGGCTGTCTGCCAGAGCGAGCTCAACCCCTGAGCTGACCGCGCCACTGACCGCGAACAGAACGGCGCCTCCGAACGCCGTCGCCGCGAGCCCCCTCGAGCCTTCGGCAAGCCTGTCGCGCAGGTAGCCATAGAACAGCAAGCCCACCACCAACACCACAGCCATCAGATACATCGAGACGCGCACGTTGCCGCGGTGCGCGCTGTACCACGAGACTACCTTCGCACTCGACGCGCCCGGGCCGGGCTCGTTGCCCCCGACCACGAAGTCGATCCCCAGCAACACGACGAACACAACTCCAAGCAGCGGAGCCAACCGAGTCCAACGAGTTTCCATCACGCCCTCCAATCCGTTGACAACGACGAATGGCAAACTCGCAGCTGCCGCCCCGTTTGTCGTCGGCCACGAGCATGGCCTTAGATCAACCGAGATACGTATCCGCGGCTCGGAGGGGATCAGCCTCAAGTGCTACATGGGGTCAATCCCGGGAACGATCACAACGACCGACGCGCGGCGCAAGCAACCGTTGCGTTCCCGAGGTTGCGGGCACCTCGCACGACCCGATCGACAGTGACGAGATGACGCAAATTCACCTCGACGCCGCTATTCAGCTGCGGAAGCGCGGCTCAGTCGACGCCGTGCTCACCTATGACCGCCAGCTTCAAGCTGGTTGCGCCCATCACGGATTGCCCATCGAAGCCCCGGTCCTGTCGTAGGCCGATCGATGCAGCCGGTGGAAGCCTGGTGGAAGCATGTCGTTCGACGGTCATCACGCCAATGTGCTGGATCGCGAAAACCCCGGCATGTCGGGAGAGATCAGGATCCGGTCATGATCGATCACCCCGTGCCGACTCTTGCCGTGCGGAAGGTCGAGGGTTCGAGCCCCTTCAGCCGCTTGCGCAAAAGCCCTCCAAATCTGGGGGTTTTTGCCTGCCGAAGCCCGAGCGGATCGCGGATTGGCCATCAGGTTGAGTCATCCAGAGGTTGCTGATTGCGCTGCGGCGGGCGCGCGAGCTCATCGACCGGGACTTCGCCCCGGATCGAGCGCGCCAAGGACCTGCTGCGAGTGGCCAACCTGAGCATCACCGAGATCTGCTTCCTGGTCGGGTTCGAGAGCGTTGGCTCCTTCAGCTCGCGCTTCCGCGACTGTGTCGGCAAGTCTCCGACCGAGTGCCGGAGTGATTCCGCTGGCGCTCCGCCGATCCCGGGCTGTTTCGTCCTCATGTGGACGCGGCCGGTCTGGCCCGAAGTCAGCAATCCGGAAGGAGCACCTACGGCGGGTGCCCGTTAGCGTCGGGGCCATGATCAAGAAGCTTTCGCACGTGAACGTGTCCGTCGAAGATCAGGACCGCGCCAAGGCGTTTTAGTTCAGCGTGGAGGACGCGCAGGCACTCCTCCGGCTGGTCGCCAAGGGCGTGATCGGCGCCGGCGTGATCGAGACAGACGACATCCGCGCCGCCTACGAGGAGCTGAAGGGCAAGGGCGTGACCTTCTTGCAGGAGCCGGCCGAGCGGCCCTACGGCATCGAGGCCATGTTTCGCGACGATTCCGGGAACTGGTTCAGCCTCAACCAGCACCAGCAGTACGGCAGCCAAGCGGACCGTCGACGGAGGGTCACAGACCGAGAGCGGGTGATTCTCGTTGCCTGGCACAGGCACTCGACAGCTGAGGTCGCGAACCTTCGAAGCGCGGCTTCTAACTGCTGCTCGACGGCCGTGAGTTGCCGATGCTGTTTGGAGGGCGAGGCGGCGTCCGATAGATCCGACCGATCGAGCGATCCTCTTTAGGCCGCATCAGAGGGCGGCCAACCGCGTCGACCCTGATGAAGCGGCAGCGGGAAATAGACTCGCCTGCATGTCAACCGGAACCGGCACGTTCTCATGGCGGGGGCTGAAACCGCGCTGGAGCGCCGGATGGCGTCCGGCGGCATGGCGCCCGGTGTGGTCGCAGGCGGCAGCGCTACGCGCACTGCGCACAACGCTCGTGATGCCCGGGCTGTTCGCGCTCACGTTCAAGGGCTTCGGGAACCTCCAGATGGCGCTGTTTGCAGGCTTCGGATCGTTCGCGACGTTGGTGCTCGTCAGCTTCGCCGGCACCGCGCGGGACAAGCTGCTCGCCCACCTGGGTCTGGCGCTTGCCGGCAGTGTGCTGCTGGTGATCGGCACCGCGGTGAGTCCCACGACCGCGGTCGCCGCGATCGTCACGGTGCCGGTTGCGTTCCTGGTGTTCTTTGCCGGGGTGGCCGGCCCGAACGCAGCGAGTGCGGTCACCGGCGCGCTGCTCGCGTACGTGCTCCCGGCGGCTTCACCGGGCACGGTCGGAATGATCCCCGACCGCCTTGCTGGTTGGTGGCTCGCCTCTGCGGTCGGGACAGTTGCGGTGCTCGCGCTTCCGACGCCCTCGGCCGGCGACCGTGTGCGCCGTGGGGTCGAGAAGCTCGCGGCGCGGCTGGCCGACGCGATCGAGGCGGCGCTGCGCGGCGAGACCGCCGAGGCGCCGGTGGCGGCGGCGATCGAAGCCAAGCGCGAGCTGCGCGCCACGTTCAGCGCGACGCCGTTTCGCCCGACGGGACTGGCGATCCGCGACCAGGCGCTGGCAAACGCCGTGGAGTTGCTCGAGTGGTGTACGGCGCTCGTCGCCGACACACTGCGAGAGCAGCCCGACCTGGGCCGTGCACAACAGCACGAGCGCGACTTGCTCGCGGCGAGTCTGGCGGTCCTACGTGACAGCGGAGCGCTGTTCGCCGACCGGTCGGCGCGCCCACCCGACCTGGATGGCTTGGATGCGCGCCAAAAGGCCGTGCTCGCGGTCGCGCGATCGGGCTGGCATGAGCGCCCTGGTTCGTCGGAAGACGCCCGTATCTCTTTCCATGCACACACGATCGCGACCACGGTGCTCGTGATCGGCGCCGATGCACTGCTCGCGGCCAAGCGCGCGGATCCCGAGCAGCTGATCGCGACTCGGGCGCGCTGGTTCGGCGATGAGGACTTCGCGCGCGCGGGCGGACTCGCCGGTCTGCGCAAGTACCTCGGCCGCCACGCCAGCGTCCGCTCGGTGTGGTTCATCAACAGCATGCGCGGGGCGCTGGCGCTCGCAGCCGCGGTGACGGTCGCGGACGTGAGTAGCGTCCAGCATGGGTTCTGGGTCGTGCTCGGGACGCTGTCGGTGCTCAGGACCAACGCGAGTGCGACCGGAGCCACCGCGTTGCGCGCGCTGCTGGGCACGGCCCTCGGGTTCGTCGTCGGCGGCGCCCTTCTTGTCGCGATCGGCACCTCGAACACGGCTCTATGGATCGCACTCCCAGTGGCGGTGCTGGTCGCGTCCTACGCGCCCGGCACCGCCCCCTTCGCCGTCGGACAGGCGGCCTTCACGATCACCGTCGCGGTCCTGTTCAACCTACTCGTACCGGTTGGATGGAAGGTGGGAGAGCTGCGGGTCGAGGACGTCGCGATCGGGTGCCTGGTGAGTGTGCTGGTCGGCACGCTGTTCTGGCCCCGAGGCGTCGCGCCGCTCGTCGGGGACGACCTTGCCGACGCCTACCGCGCTGGCGCCGCATACCTGCGCGAGGCGATCGCCTGGGTGCGCGGGCGGCGGACCGAGGCGCCGACGAGCGGACCAGCCGCGTTGACCGCAGGAGTGCGTCTCGATGAAGCGGTCCGAGGCTTCCTCGCCGAGCAGGGGACCAAGCACCTCGAACGCGAGGAGCTCTGGCGGCTGATCGGTGGGACGCTGCGTCTGCGGCTAACGGCGCACGCCGTGGCGAGCCTCCCACACGCATGCGCCCAGGCCGACCCGGAGCCGTTGGATGCGGTGCAGGCGCGCGCGGACGGTCTCGTGGCGTGGTACGAGCAGCTGGCGCTCCAGGTCGGCAGGCCACGCCCGGATCAGCCGCAGTCCGCAGCATCCCGGCCGTCCGGCGACCAGCTACCGGGTGGCGGGCACCACAGCTCGCGTGCGGCGATCTGGCTGCGGGAACACCTCGACCATCTCGCCGAGCACATCGAAGACCTAACGGCGCCGGCAGCGCGGCTGGCCGAAATCAGACGTCAACCCTGGTGGCGCTAGTGCGGTGGGCGAGGTCGGCGTAACGGTCGTCGCTGATCGATACCCAACCTGGAAAATTCACCCCCCACAGCTGTGATCGGTGTACGGTCCTCGCGACTGGTTTTCTTGGGGCGCTGCAGTCGTGCCGTTGGGGATGCGGCAACTCCCGCGTGCGCTCGACAGTCACCTGCCATAACCACCACGACGAGAGGGGAAGTCCGATGTACGCGGTGATTCGAACGTACTCCGGTCAGGGCGGGTCCGAGCTGTTCGATCTGCTCGAGCAGCGCGAGGACGAGGTCAAGGAAATCATCGGTGGTGTCCCCGGATTCGTCAGCTACGCGGCGTTTCGCAGCGGCGACGGCGGCGCGACGGTGACGATCTGCCAGGAGAAGGCCGGCACCGATGAGTCATCCCGCCGCGCGGCCGACTGGGTCAAGCAGAAC
>JAFAZB010000363.1 GCA_019240015.1 Solirubrobacterales bacterium | reverse complement strand
CCGGCGCGATGTTCTCCCGCTTACACGCCCACTCGACCCAGGAGACCGCCGGTACCGCCCGCTCGATCGAGTCGAGGTAGCGCCGGTCGCGCGGACCGCTGGTGTTCATCGCCATGTCGCCGTAGGCGAACAGGTGCTCACGCCCTTGCTCGGGCAGACCGGTGGCGTCGCACAGCATGTTCAGCACGTAGGCATCGGAGAGCTCCCGGGCGGCGTCGAAGCTGCCGGCGGCGAGCACGCGCTCGACGATCTCTTCCGCCCCGCGGGTGAAAGGCTGGCGCAGAGCCCGGACGGCGGCGGGGGTCACGAGACGGGTGAGGATCCGGCGCCCCGCGCCGCTCTCGGGGGGGTCGGCGCGGAATCCGTCGAGCAGCAGCCTCATCCCCTCGGTATCCATCCCCGGCTGGTCCTTGAAGGGCGCGTACTCAGGGGTATCGACCAATGGCGTGTCGACCCCGAAGTCGGTCAGCCCGAAGCCTCGGTTGGTGGTGAACGTCTCCCAGTCGCCCAGCACCGCCTGCACTTCGTCGAAGCGGGTGACCGCGTAGATCCCGTAGCGGGTCAGCCACACCACCGGCCCCGCGTCGCGCATCTCCGCGTAGAACGGATAGGGGTCGGCGAGGAAGTCCTCGGCGTAGTGATCGAGCTCGAGCCGGGGGACGCTGCTATCGATCGCGCTCGGCGCCATCGAGCCCCACCGTACAGCTCATCGTGGGTCCGATCTTGCCCCTCAGCGCGTCGGTGCTTGGCAATTTGCGCGTCGGGCGGTCGAGGACGGTGGCGGCGGGCGCGGCTTTCGCTAGGAGCGCCTCGCGACCATCGGATTGCCGGCGAGCACTCCTCCGTCGAGCGGGATCACCGCGCCGGTCAGGAACGAGCTGTCCTCGCTGAGCAGGAACGCCACCAGCGCCGCCGCTTCGTCGGGATCGCCAAAGCGCCCCAGCGGAATCGAGGCGCGCAGCTCCGCAAGCGCGCCGTCGGCGGCGTCGCCCAAGCGCGTCTTCAGCTCGTCCATCAAGCCGGTCTCGAAAATGCCCGGAGCGATCGCGTTGACCCGCACCCCGAGCCGGGCGCCGTATGCAGAAGCGTTCTTGACCAGGCCGATCACGCCGTGCTTGGCGGCCGTGTAGGGCACCAGCGTCTCGCCCCCGTGCAGGCCCGCCAGCGACGCCGTGGCGACGATCGCGCCGCCGCTGCCGCGCTGCTCGAACTCGCGCAAGGCAGCGCGCAGGCCAAGGAACACGCTGCGCAGGTTGACCGCGATCACGCGGTCGAACTGCTCGGTGCGGACCTGCGGGAACGGTTCGAACTGACCGGCGATCCCGGCATTGAGAAGCAGCAGCTCGATCGCCCCGAACCGATCGCGAGCCGCCTGCATGTAGTGCTCGACGTCCTGCTCGACGGACACGTCCGCATGCACGGCGATCGCCTCCCCCGGGAGCTCCGCGGCCACTGCCTCGGCCGACTCGCCCCTCCAGTCGACAACCACTACGCGGGCGCCCAGCTCCGACAGCCGTCGAGCGCTCGCCGCGCCGATCCCACTCCCGGCGCCGGTGACGATCGCGACCTTGCCTGTGATTGACATCACTACTCCTGAGAGGTGTTGGTTTGAGACTTGAACGCAAGGTAGCCCTGATCACCGGAGGCGGCGTTGGGATCGGCGCGGCTGTCGCACGACGCTTCGCCGCGGAGGGCGCGTCGGTGGTGGTGATGGCCCGCCGCGCCGAGCTGGTCGAGACGGTCGCCGAGGAGATCGGCGGCGAGGCGGTGTGCGGAGATGCGGCCGAGCCCGAGGATGCAAGACGCGCGGTGCAGCGTGCCCAGGAGCGCTTCGGCGGGCTCGACGTGGTGGTCGCCAACGCGGGTCAGGGACATCTAAACGCCGCGCTGGAGACGACCGATGAGCAGTGGGCGGAGAGTTGGCGCGCCAACCCCACCACCGCCTTCTGCATCATGCGGGCGGCGCTGCCGTCGCTGATCGAGCGGCGGGGAGCGGCGGTCCTGATCTCTTCGGTGGCCGGTATCGGGGCTGGACCGCAGATCGCCGCTTACACCACTTCCAAGCATGCGGTGCTGGGCTTGACCCGGTCGCTGGCGCGCGACTACGGGCCGCTCGGAGTGCGCGTCAATGCGATCTGCCCAGGGTGGGTGCGCACCAGCGTGACCGAGGGAATCGTGGCGATGGTCGCGGAGCGAGAGGGCATGGAGCTCGAGCAGGCCCGGTCCCGGCTGACGCACCACACGCCGCTTCAGCGGATGGCCGATCCCGATGAGCTCGCTTCGGTCTGCTTGTTCCTCGCCTCGCCGGAGGCGTCGTTCGTGACCGGCGCGGTCGTGATCGCCGACGGCGGGGCGCACGTGGTGGACGTGGGTACGCTGGCTTTCGGTTGACCGCTGCGCTGGCCTACAGCGCACCGGCCGCAAGGTCGCGCTCGATCCGCTCCGCCGTTTCGAGCAGCGGCGGCAGCATCTCGCGACGAATCGAGTCGAGCGTGTTGCGGCTCGCGTGGGTCGAGAGGTTGACCGCCGCCACCACCTGGTGGCGCGGATTGTGGATCGGCGCCGCGACCGATCGCAGACCGTCCTCGAGCTCCTGATCGACGAGCGCCCAGCCCTGCCTGCGCACCTGGTCGACCTCGGTGCGCAAGCCCCGCTTGTCGATCAGCGTCCGGGTCGTCAGCGGCCGTAGCTCGGCGCCTTCGAGGAAAGCGTCGAAGTCCGGCTGCTCGAGGCCGGCCAGCAGGACCCGGCCCATCGACGTCGCGTAGGCCGGGAAGCGAGTCCCCACGGCGATCGCGACGGTCATGATCCGCTGCGTCGGCTCCCGGGTGACGTACACGATCTCGGTGCGGTCGAGCACGCACACCGAGGAGGATTCCTGCACCCGCAGCACCAGCTCGCGCAGGTGCGGTTGGGCGATCTGAGGCAAGGTCAGCGCGGACAGGAACGCGTAGCCGAGCTCGAGCACGCGCGGCGTGAGCGAGAACCGTCGATCCGCCGAGCGCACGTAGCCGAGATCCTCGAGCGTCAACAGGAAACGGCGGGCGGCCGCCCGTGCCAGGCCGGTCTCACGCGCTACCTCCGCGAGCGTCAACCCCTGACCGGGAGCGCTCAGCGTCCGGATCACGCCTAGGCCGCGCTGGAGCGACTGTACGAAGTGCCGTTCGCGGGTGGCGCGCTCAGACGTCGAAGAAGACAGTCTCGTCTGGTCCCTGGAGGTGGATGTCGAATCTATAGCCGCCATCGGTGGGTTCGGCCAGCAGGGTCGCCCGGCGCTCTGCCGGCACGCGGGCCAGCACCGGGTCAGCCGCGTTGGCGTCGGGCTCGTCGGCGAAGTAGATCCTGGTCACGACGCGGTGCAGCATCCCGCGCGCGAACAGTGAAACGTCGATGTGCGGCGCCTGGGTGGCGCCGTCGACCCCGGGCAAGGGGCCAGGCTTCACGGTGACGATCTCATACACGCCGTCGCCGTCTTCCTGGCCAAACCGAGCAAACCCACGGAAGCCGGCGAGCTCGGACGCACCGCCGTAGCCGTGCAGGTCGGCGAAGCGCCCCTCGGGGTCGGCTTGCCAGGTCTCGATCAGCGAGTCTGGAACGGGTTCGCCGGCGCCGTCATACACCGTGCCGGAGATCGTGATCGCGCCCGGTGCGCCGTCGGTCACGGCGCAGGGACCTGCATCCCAGGGCATCCCGATCGCGAAGAACGGTCCGACGGTCTGTGAAGGCGTGGTCGAGAAGATCACAGCGCTGCCTCGAACGGGGTGGCGCCGGGGCCCCGGAGGTAGATGTCGAACTCGTACGCGAGCGCCCAGTTGGGAACCGACTCGTGGATCGAGAACCGCGAGATCATCCGCTCGCGCCCGCCCGGATCGCGCACCGAGTTGAAGATCGGATCGAACTCGAACAGGGGATCGGCGGGAAAGTACATCTGGGTGACCAGGCGCTGGGTGAACGCACGTCCCAACAGCGAGAAGTGGATGTGGGCCGGCCGCCATGCGTTGTGGTGGTTGCCCCACGGATAGGGGCCGGGCTTGATCGTGGTGAAGCTGTACCGACCCTCGCCGTCGGTCAGGCACCGGCCGGCGCCGGTGAAGTTCGGATCGAGCTCGGCCGGCCAGCGGTCCCACTTGTGGCGGTAGCGGCCGGCGGCATTTGCCTGCCAGATCTCGACCAGGGTGTCGCGCAGCGGCTTTCCCTCGGTGTCGAACACCCGCCCGTAGACGATGATCCGCTCGCCGATCGGCATGCCCTCGTGCTGGGTGGTGAGGTCGCTGTCACCTTCGCCGAGCAGCGCCGGGCCGAGCTGCGGGCCGGTGACCTCGGTGATCATCTGCGGCAGGTACACCAGCGGCTGCGTGGGGTGGCGCAGCGATGTGGACTTGTAGGGGGGGAAGTCCAGCGGCGGCTGTGCCCCTTCCGGCTCACGCACGTAGCTGGTCGGCGTCTCGCCGAGCGGCGTGTAGATCTGGCGTTCCTCGCTCACCGTCATGTCGTTCCTCGCTTTAGCGATTGATCAGCTCTCGCAGCGCGGCGAGCTCCTCGTCGCTCGGCGGCTCGGTGATCGCCGGCTGTTGGGCGACCTGCAGCTCCCACCCCGTGGCCTCCCGCACCTGCTCTACCTCGACGCCGTCGTGGATGCAAGTCAGGACCAACTCCTTGCTCTCGGGGTGCGGCTCGAGCACCCCAAGGTCGGTGATCACCGCGGTCGGCCCGGCGCCGCTGAACCCCAGCCGCTCCCGCGCCCTAGGCCCGTCGCCATGACCGACCGTCGTGCAGAAGTCGAGCCGCTCCACGAACGTGCGCGAGGAGTGCGGCGCGATCACGATCACCTCCCCGCAGCTGGCGGCGATCTCAGGCGCTCCGCCGGCACCAGGAAGCCGGGTCTTGGGGTACGCGTAGTCGCCGATCACCGTCGAGTTGAGGTTCGCGTGGCGATCGATCTGCGCCGCTCCCAGAAACGCCACGTCGATTCGTCCGGCCCCGATCCAGTAGTTGAACATCTCGGGCACCGAGACGATCAGATCCGCGGTTTGCGCCAGCTCTCCATCGCCGATCGACAGCGGGACATGAAACGGCTTCGCTCCGATCGTGCCCGACTCGTAGACCAGTACCAGCTGCGGGTTGTGGACCATCCGCGCCACGATCGCGGCCGTGCTGGGCCGCCCGACGCCGATGAACACCGTCCGGGCGCCGGCGAGCCGCCGCGCGGCCGCAATCGTCTGGACCTCCGCCGGGGTTATCTCCTTCGGCCGCGTGCCGTCACGCGAGTGGACGCTCATCGGCTGGCGACCTCCGAGAGAACGTGCTCGTTCATCCACTCGGTGAACTGCTCCCGGTCACGGCTGACCTGATCCCAGAACTTGTAGAAGTCGTTGTCGCGTTCGGTGATCCCGAGGCTGTAGGAGGGCCGGCTGCCGCCGGGGGACGGCGCGACCGCGTCGATCACCCAGGTGGGGATCACCATTCCGGACGGGCGGGGCTCGAGCTCCTCGACGATCCGCTCGACAGTGACCAACGAGCGCTTGGCGGCCAGCACCGCTTCCTTCTGCACCCCTGGGATCCCCCACAGCTGCACGTTGCCCTCGCGGTCGGCTTCCTGCGCGTGGACGATCGCCACGTCCGGTGCCAGCGCCGGGACGGCGACCAGCCGCTCGCCGGTAAACGGGCAGGTCAGCTCGGCGACCGTCGTCCGGGGCATCAGGTCGGTTCCGACATAGCCGCGCATGACCGCGAACGGCAGGCCCGCGGCCCCCGCCGCGTACCTGTTGGCCATCCCGGCGTGGCTGTGCTCGTCGATCTCCACCGGCCGGGGCCATGAATTCTCGATCGCGTCGCGAAACCGATGCAGCGATCCGACCCCGGGATTGCCGCCGTAGGAGAACACCAGCCGACGGGCGGCGCCGACGCCGATCATCTGGTCGTAGAGCACGTCCGGGGTCATCCGCACCAGCTCGAGCTCACGCCGGCCCTGTCGAAGCAGCTCGTGGCCGGCGGCGAACGGAATCAGGTGAGTGAAGCCTTCCAGCGCCACG
>JAFAZB010000320.1 GCA_019240015.1 Solirubrobacterales bacterium | reverse complement strand
CTCGCCGAGCACATCGAAGACCTAACGGCGCCGGCAGCGCGGCTGGCCGAAATCAGACGTCAACCCTGGTGGCGCTAGTGCGGTGGGCGAAGTCGGCGTAACGGCCGCCGCCATCGATACCCAACCCGGAAAATTCACCCCCCACAGCTGCGACAGGTGTACGGTCCTCGCGACTGTTTTTTTTGGGGCGCTGCCGCCGTGCCGTTGGGGGTGCGGCAACTCCCGCGTGCGCTCGACACGTCACCTGCCATAACCACCACGACGAGAGAGGAAGTCCGATGTACGCGGTGATCCGAACGTACTCCGGCCAGGGCGGGTCCGAGCTGTTCGATCTGCTCGAGCAGCGCGAGGACGAGGTCAAGGAAATCATCGGCGGTGTGCCCGGCTTCGTCAGCTACGCGGCGTTTCGCAGCGGCGACGGCGGCGCGACGGTGACGATCTGCCAGGAGAAGGCCGGCACCGATGAGTCATCCCGCCGCGCGGCCGACTGGGTCAAGCAGAACGTCAGCACGAGCGTTGACCCGCCGGCGATTGCGGAGGGCAGCACGATCCTGCACTTCTAGCGAGACAGATGTACCACTGGTCCACCGGTCCAACGGGGTGTGCGCGATCGGCACGACATAAGGGAGTCGGAAGGACCCACCCCCGCTGAGGGCGGGACCAGTGCGCGATTTTGATGGTCGCGCGTGTCGCGGGGCACGATCGCGCGGGTGTGGTCGCGCGTGTCGTGGGGCACGATCGCGCGAGCGGGCGATCGCAGGGCCGGGGATGGTCGCGCGCGCAGCGGGGCACGATCGCGCGCCGGGGGCATGGGGGCGCGCAGCACCGCCCCGCGCCCCCCGGCCTCAGCTCACGGCCGAACCCGAATGACGCTGCGGCTGGTCCGCGTGCCGTGGGCGGCAGGCAGTCGCGGTGGCACCGCCGACGCGTGTGCCGAGCTCCAGTCGAAGAAGTCGAACAGATCGCCGATCGCGGGCCGGTTGGCCGGCACGTAGGGGTTGCGACCGGAGACCGGGTTAGGGAGCTGGTCGAGACTGCGCGATGAGAGCGGGCTCAGCCCCCAGTTGCGCTCGATGAACTTCAGCAGGGAGATGTGATCCGTGTAGGTGTGGCTCACGTAGCCGGGCCTCGCGAATGGCGAGACGACGATCATCGGGACCCGCGGGCCGTCGCCGAAGAACGAGAGCGGCTGGACATAGCCTGAGTCGTAGTAGCCGCCGCCCTCGTCGAAGGTGACGAAGATCGCCGTGTCGCTCCAGAGAGCTGGGTTGTTCTGCACCTCGTCGACCGCGTGGGTGACGAACGCCTCGAACGCGGCCAGCGTGGAGTAGCCGGGGTGACCGTCGTCGTCGCCCGGCTTGAGGAACGACACCGCCGGCAGGCTCCCGCCGGCCACCGCCGCATCGAAGTCCTCCACCCCGTGCTGGACGTTTGCGCGCTTGGCAGGGTCGGTCATGATCGAGCTGGCGTACTGCATCGGATCGCAGATGCCGCAGTAGTTCGGGCCCGGCGTGCCGTTGTCGTAGCCCTCGCCGTAGTAACCCCAGCTGATGCCGTGCGCCGAGAGCTGATCGCCGATCGTCGGCAGCGAGTGCTGCGGCGGGACCGTGAACGTCGAGGTGTTCAGCGACCCGTCGACGTTGTAGCCGGGGTTGTAGTTGTTGAGCAGGTAGTAGTGGCCTGGCGCGCAGTCGCCGCCGTTGAACACGTCGTAGGGCAGCCGGTTCAGATAGGAGAAGACCGACTTCACGCCGGGAGCCGAATGGTCAGAGCAGTTCGAGTAGCTGCCGCCATTGCTGGTCGTGCTCTGCCCGTAGCCATCCTGGGTGTAGAAGTTGTTCGTGCCCGGCTGGGGATTCGGGTTCTCGATCTCGCCCGGTGGCGGAGCGGTGGCGGTCCCGGTGGGGTCTTGGTAGAAGGCGGCGTCGCCGGTGCCGAGCGCGATGTGATTGGCGCCCGTGCCGCCCATCACCGCCTGGTGATAGTTGTCGGACATCGAGTAGTGGCGGGCGAGGAAGTTCAGCGTCGGAACGTCCCCGGTGGCCATGTTGTAGAAGCCCATGTCGAGCGCGCCCTGGTCGGTCGACTGTGCGGTGAAGGGGCTCGGTGGCGGGGCGCCGTTGGAGTCTCCGGCTGTCTCGTGAACCCACGTCCACAGGTCGTTCCTGCCCTTCGAGACCTGTTGGTACATCTGATAGAAGCGGTGGATCGGGTCGCCGACGAACGCGCCGATGAACTCGCACGTCCCGAACTTGGCATACGCGCCGTGGGAGTCGAAGTACGGCACGTAGTTGGTGATCTGGTACGGAGCGTTGGGCAGCGTCGCCGGGAAGCGGGCATCTGGCACGTTCTGGCTCTGCCCATTGCATGCCTGGGGCACGTAGGTCGTGTTCGGCTGGGGAAGCTGCTGATAGGCCGAGACGTCGTGCGGGTCCAGCTGGTAGGTCGTGGTATCACTGGCCTGGCGCTGGAGCGCCTTCCACGCATCCGGACCCGGTGACCCAGAGGAGGTCACGATTCCCTCGGAGCGGAGGTTCTTGACTCGTTGTCCGCTGCCGGGCTGGTAGGTGGCGAACACGTTGTCGAACGTGTGGTTCTCGCCGATGATCACGATCACGTGCTTGATCGGGGTCACGGTGCGCCCGAGCCCCGACGCGGCGTGACCCGCCGCGTGCAAGGCAGTCCGTCCGCTGGAGGGGACCGCGGCCACGCCGAGGACCGCGAGCACGAGCGAAGTCGCAACCGCCCCCGACTGCAACGCCCGCCTGGAGAACCGGTGCACAACGTTCATCGCGCGCAAGGCTAGGGCGGCGGCGAGCGCCCGGTGTTGACGAGCGGTAAAAACTCAGCCGGCGGTCGATCCGGCGACTTCGCCCACGCCCGGCCGGAGAGCGGAGCCGGCGTGCAGCGGTTCGGCGGCCCGGCTGCGATCCGGCGCGACGATCTCGGTCAGCACCTCCACCAGCCGCGGGTCGAGCTGGCTGCCGGCGCCGGACTCGAGCTCGGCGAGTGCCACCTCGTGCGACAGCGCCGGGCGGTAGGCGCGGTCGGTCCGCATCGCGTTCCACGTGTCGCAGCACGCGATGATCCGCGATTCGACCGGGATTGCCTCGCCCGCCAGGCCGTCCGGGTAGCCCCTCCCGTCCCAGCGCTCGTGGTGTGAGCGGACGATCGCCCCGACCTGGCGCATGAACCCGCCGACCCGGTCGAGCAACCGCTGGCCCTCCAGCGTGTGGGTCTTGATGATCATCCACTCGTGCGGATCCAGCTTGCCCGGCTTGTTGATGATCTCCTTGGGAATCGCGATCTTGCCGACGTCGTGCAACAGCGCCGCGAACTCGAGGTCGCGGCAACGCTCGGCGCTGAGCCCCAACCGGTCGGCGACCGCGAGCGTCAGCCCGACGACGCCCTTGCAATGCTCGCCCGTGTAGCCGTCGTCGGCCTCGACCACGTCGCCGAGCACCAGCGCCGTCCCGCGGTAGGCATTGTTGAGCTCGACCAGGTTCTCCAATCGCTGCCTGCGCTCCCGCGAGAACACCGCCAGCAGGGCGAGCAGCGGCACCGCCGCGAGCGCTGCGACGGGCTCGGAGTGCACGTTCTCGGCGGCCAGCAGACCTACCCCTGAGAGCGCCGCGTCGATCGCGTAGACCCATGTGTCGCGCAGCTGGGCGGCCAGGCTGACCCCGTCCGTGATCGACACCCGGCCGACCGAGGCCGCGAAGTCGACGCCGAACTGCGCGGCCAGCGCGCCGAGCAGCAGCCCCGCCCCCGCGTGGCGGGGCGCGGTTCCGGCCAGCTCGAACACCGCCACCGGCCCGATCGCGAACCACGAGTTGCCGATCGTCAGCAGCAGCCGGCTCAGTCTGATCCGCCGCGCGCAGACCCCGACCAGCCGCCCCGCCATCAAGGCCAAGGCCACCGCCACCGGAACGACGCTCACGGGCACCGCGAACAGCAGCGGCACGAACGCAAGCTGGGTTG
>JAFAZB010000230.1 GCA_019240015.1 Solirubrobacterales bacterium | reverse complement strand
CGCGGACCCGCACGCTCGCGCGCCCGCCTGGACGTACCGACAGGACCGTACGGGTCGGAACCAGCACCTCGATCCGATGCGCCCTGGCATCAGCCGAGGAGACGGTCACCTCGATCGCGAGAAATGCCGGGGCGAAGACGTTTCGGGGACTGAGAACGCCTCCCGGTCGAACGGTGAACCTCGCCGGAATGCGGACGTCGCTGACGCCGGGCGGGGGGCTCGTCGGCGTCGTCGTCGGCGGCGATCCCTGCGGGGTCGTGACGGAGGGCGTCGTCGCCGCCCGGGCCCCGCTCGAGGCGCCCGGTTTTGCCGTCGGCGGCGAGGCGTAAGTTCCGTTTCGCTTGGAGGAGCCGCCGCAGCCCGAGAGCAGGAATGCACCTGCCAGACCTAGAACAACAAGGCGGCTATTCATGCGCGGTCAGCATAGAGAGCCGCTATTTCACAGAACTGACGGCGCCGCGGTCCTGCGCGTTGCCCGTCGAGCGCAACGGCGCAAGCTGGTCGAATACGACGCGCTCGAGCATCGCGTGTGGATTCTCGGCCAGCGCTGTCACCACGGCGCGACCGGGAGCATCGTCGCCGTCGCCGGGTGCGTGGTCCTGCTCGGCGAGCGACACGGCCTGAAGTCGCTCGTGCCGCTGATGGTCGTGGGCGGTTTTCTGATGGCGCACGACTGGAAGGACCGAAGCGTGTGGTTCAAGCGCGGCTACGGCTCCTAGCCAGCCGTGTACAGCGCGACCAGCCGTTCGTAGAAGCGCTCCTCGCCAAAGTGCTCGCGCGCCCGTTCGAGTGCCGCGTCGCCGCGCCGCCGGCGGAGCTCGGGATCACGCCAGAGCTCGCCGAGCGCACTCGCCCAGGCTTCGACCGTGTCGGCTCGAACGGTCGCTTCGGCGCCGACCAGGCCCGGTAGGCCGCCGCGCTCGCTGGCGAGCACGGGGACGCCGGCGCCCATCGCGTCGAGCACGGCGTATGGACACGGCTCTTCCCAGCGCGAGGGCGCCAGGAGCACCGCCGCGTCAGAGCGAATCCGGTCGAGCTCGGCGGCGGGGATCCGTCCGCAGAACCGGACCTCGCCCCGGGAGGCAGCCCGGCGCAGCCGTGACTCCTCTGGCCCGTCGCCCACGATCACCAGCGGCACCCCAACCGCCTCGGCGGCTTCGATCGCGAGCTCGAATCCCTTCTCCTCGACGAGGCGCCCGACAGCGAGCGCATACCGCCCCGCGTCGGCGGTCGAGGACGCCGCGAGGCGATCGTCGGCGCAGAAGTTCGGCAGCGCGGCCACGCGCTCGGCCGGCAGCCCCAGCTCTGCGAGCCGCACGGCGGTGGCCTCGCTCACCGCGACGAACTGATCGACGTGCTCGAACAGCCGCGGCTGCTGGGAGCGAAGCGAGGCTGCATACACGGCCGCTTCGGCCAGCGAGCCGCGACAGCGAAGTCGAAGCCCAGGGAGGGTGTGCCGCTCGCGGCAGCGAAAACACGGCGAGCCGTCGCGGTAGGCGACCCCGATCGCACAGAACAGCCTGAAGTTGTGGAGGTGCAAGACCGTGCGCGCCCCCGCGGCGCGCGCGACGGCGAGCGAGCGCCAGCCGAACAGCGGGTGGAGGTTGTGCGCATGCACGACCTCGGCGCGGTGTGCTCGGATGGCATCCGCGACCGCGGTGGCGTCCTCGCCTCCGTGCAACATCGCCCTTCCGGCTCGCACGCGGCCGAGTCCGCCGCTGAAGCGCTCGATCAGGCCGACGGCATGCCCTCGGCGCTCGAGCAGCGACGCTATCTCCGCCACGCTCCGCTCTTCGCCGCCCTCGGCGCGATAGCGATTGTGAAGCAGCAGGACGCGCATCGGGAGCGTGGGCGATTGTGGCAACGTGCTGTCGCCTCCAGATGACGATCGCCCTGCTCACAAACTACCTACCGCCCTACCGAACGCCCCTCTACCGGAGGCTTGCCGAGCGGCACGAGCTCGAGGTGCTCTGCTTCGGCGGGGGCGAGCGCTACGTGCCGCCGTGGTTCGCCGACCTCGATCGTCAGCTGGACGAGGCCCCCTTTCCCGCGCGACGGCTGAACGGCACCGGCGCGGCGTTCGCTGTCGGGCGCCAGTACGAGACGATCATCGCCCCGTTCGCGGGCGGCGCGATCCTCCCCGCCGCCTACGCGGGCGCTCGACGCCGCCGCCGCGCGTTCATCCTCTGGGCATCGGTGTGGGCGCAGCCGCGCTCGCTCGGGCACGCCGCCGCGCTCCCCGTGACCCGCTCGATCTACCGAAATGCCGACGCCGTGATCGCCTACGGCGAGCACGTGCGGGAGTTCGTAAGACAGATTCGCGGCCGCGAGGACGACGTGTTCGTCGCTCCCCAGGCGGTCGAGCCGGAGCTGTTCGCGCAAAGCGTCACCCCCGTGGAGCTCGCCGAGGGCCCCGTCGTCCTCTACGTGGGCAGACTGGTCGAGGAGAAGGGCGTGGGGGTGCTGCTCGACGCCTGGCCGAGGGTGCAG
>JAFAZB010000083.1 GCA_019240015.1 Solirubrobacterales bacterium | reverse complement strand
GGGCTGATGCTCGCGATCGATCTCCGCGACGGCCTGTCCGCGCCCGAGCTGGCGCTCGAGGCGCTCCAGCGCCAGCGCCTGATCGTCAATGCGACCGGTCCGGGGACGATCCGCTTCGAGCCGCCGCTGGTGGTGAGCGAAGCGCAGATCGATGACGCGCTGGGGCGGCTGCGGTCGCTGGTCCAGTGAGCGAGTTCCTGCCGCCCGATGCGATGACGCTCCAGGCGGCGGGCCAGGCGCTATCCCGTAGCCTGGAGGCCTACGAGCGGGGGGTGCAGGAGACCGACCGCACCTTCTATGACACGTTCGACGGGCTGCTGCATCAGGCGGGATTGTCGGTCGTGCACGAGAGCGGGCGGCTGATGGCGCTCGAACAGAGCTCCGGTGAAGAGCTCGCCTCGCTGGCGAGCGCGCAGCCGATCGAGCCGCTGTTCGCAAACCAGCTCGATCCCGGGCCGTTGCGAGACGTGCTCGGCCCGATCGTCGAGCAGCGAGCGCTGTTGCCGCTTGCCCATGTCCACTGTCGCGCCCGAGGGTTCGGGATCCTGGATGGTCATCTCAAGACGGTGGTCCGGGCGATGCTCGAGGAGCCGATGCTCGTCGAGCCGAGCAGCTCGACGGTTCCGCTGCGCCCGCGGCTCAGGGTGGCTGCGGTGCCCGGGTACGACCACGCACTGGCGCGGGTGCAGCACGCGCTCGAGCACGAGCTCGGGTTCCGGGCCGCCGACCAGCTGCTCGTCGACGAGGCCGTCAGGGCGGCCGGGGGCATCCCCGGCGGGATCTCGGCCAAGGTCGAAGTGCCGCTCAGCTTCGAGCAGCGCTCCGACGCCGCAGCCGCGGCCGTGCTGAGCCGGCTGCGGGAGGTGATCGAAGCGAACCTGCCGGGCGCGATCGCGGCGCTCGACAGTGAGTTCCTGCACGACCTGCGCGTATCCGTGCGGCGCTCGCGGACGGTGCAGCGGCAGCTGAAGAGCGTGTTCGCGCCGGTCGACTTGGCGGGCTTTCGCAGCGAGTTCCAGTGGCTTCAGCAGGCGACGGGAGAAGCACGGGATCTCGACGTGCACGTGCTGGAGTTCGACGCGCTGCGGCGCCTGGTGCCAAAGGCGATGCGCTCGCACCTCGACCCGCTGTTGGAGGTCCTGCGCGAGCGGCGCGCGCTGGCGCACGGGGAGATGGTTGGCGCGCTGCGCTCGGCGCGGACCGAGCACCTGCTGGCCGACTGGGAGCTGCTGCTGAGCGAGTTGGTCGAGCTGCCCGACGGGGACCGTCCCGGAGCGAGCCGACCGATCGGGGAGCTGGCCGGCGAGCGGATCGCGAAGGTGTACCGCCGGATCGTGAAGATGGGGAGCTCGATCGAGCCCGACAGTCCCGCCGAGCGCTACCACGAGCTGCGCAAAGCGGGCAAGGAGCTGCGCTACCTGCTCGAGCTGTTCGCGGTTCCGCTGTATCCCAGCGAGGTCGTCGAGCCCGCCGTCAAGGCGCTCAAGGGGATCCAGCACGTGCTCGGCCGCCATCAGGATCGCGAGGTGCAGATCGCCACCCTGCGCTCCCTGGCCGAGCCCGTCTCCGCGCTACCCGGAGGCCCCAGGGCCCTGATGGCGATGGGGGTGATCGTCGAGCGGCTCGGCGAGGATGAGCGCGCCGCCAGGCACGAGTTCGGCCGGCGTTTCGATGCCTTCGCCAGCAAGGCCCAGCGCCGCCAGATCAAGGGCACTTTCCCGTGAGCGCCAATACGCTCTGCGACCGATGACCGATCCGGCCCCGCAAGCCACCGCCTCCTATCTCGCCGACCCGGCTGACGTCGGCCGCGTGCTGTTGCTCTACAGCGGCGGGCTCGACACGAGCGTGATGCTGAAGTGGATCCAGGATCGCTACGAGGCCGAGGTGGTGGCGCTGACGGTCAACCTCGGGCAGCCCGGCGAGGACTACGAGCTGGTCAAGGGCAAGGCGATCCAGCTGGGCGCGGTCGAGGCGCACGTGATCGACGCGCGCGAGCAGTTCGCTCACGAGTACGTGCTGCGGGCGATCAAGGCCAATGCGATCTACGGGCTTGGCTATCCGCTGTTCACCGCGTTGGGGCGACCGCTGATCGCCGAGCTCGCCGTCCGCCAAGCGCTCGCCAGCGGCTGCGACACGATCGCGCACGGCTGTACCGGAAAGGGCAACGACCAGGTCCGGATCGAGGCGACGATCGCCACCCTCGCGACCGAGCTGAAGGTGATCGCTCCGGTTCGCTCCTGGCGGATGGGGCGCGAGGAGGAGGTGGCGTACGCGCGCGAGCACGGGATCCCACTCAAAGGAGGCTCGGAGGTGACGCCGTACTCGATCGACGACAACCTGTGGGGCCGATCGAGCGAAGGGCGGTGGATCGAGCAGCTGGACCACCCGCCCGAGGACGACGTGTTCCAGCTCGTAGGCAGCCCGGAGGACGCCCCCGACGAGCCCGAGGTGGTGACCGTCGAGTTCGAGCGAGGGGTTCCGGTGGCGCTGAACGGCGAGCGGCTGGGGCTCGTCGAGCTGATCGAGCGGGCCGCTGAGATCGGCGCCCGGCACGGCGTGGGCATCGTTGATCACATCGAGGACCGGGTGGTGGGGCTGAAGGTGCGCGACATCTACGAGGTGCCGGCCGCGGCGATCCTGTTGCCGGCCCACCAGGAGCTGGAGTTCCTGGTCAGCACCAGCCACCAGAACCAGCTCAAGCCGACGCTCGACAGCAAGTGGGCCTACCTCGTCTACGCCGGTCTGTGGTGGGAGCCGCTGCGGACCGACCTGGATGCCTACATGGACGCAGCCAACGCCCAGGTCACCGGGACCGTCGGACTGAGGCTCTACAAGGGTTCGGTGCGGACCGTCACGCGTTCCTCTCCGAACGCCGTCTACGACGCGCAGCTGGCCGGGTTTGCCGAGTCGGGCGGGCTGTTCTCGCAGGCGGCCTCGCCGGGTTTCATCGAGCTCTGGTCGCTGCAGTCGCGGATGGCCTGGCGGCTTAGGCAGAGCACCGAGGGGTAGCATCGCCAGTATGGGTTACAAGCTGCTTGGCTTCGCGGTCTGGCAGGGCGGCAAGTGGTACGCCCGCCGTCGGTTGCGTGGCGCCAGGCGCAAGCTGGTGATCGCGGGTTTGTCTGCGGCGGGCGTGCTGGGCATCCTCGCGGCGCTGCGTCAGACCGCTGATCGTTAGGCGCTGTAGGATCCCCGCCTCCCCGTCCGCGGCCCGCCTGGCCGCTGCTCGACTCACCCACCGGCGTCTAGAGCGGCTGTTTGCGGGCACTTTCCGTCGCCTCGAAACGGGGTTGTGCGGCGGGCTAACGTACGTCCATGAGCGATTCTGAGTTGCCGCTTGAGATCGACCGGATAGAGAGCAGGCCTCTTGGCCGAGAGAAGGTACTCGTACGCCTGATCGGGAAGTGGCGGGGTCGCCGGCGAGGGGCCGGCGGCCAGGAGCTGCTCGTGATCGAGAGCGAGGGGCGTCGTCACCGGTTCCCGGCGATACCCGAGTCGCGGCGCCCCAGGATCGGGCGCCCCGGCGCCTGGTCGGCCAGCTTCGCCCTGCCCGTGTGGCTGGAGCCACAGCTGAGCGGCCAGATGTCGCTATGGCTCGGCAACTCCGTGATCCCGGTCCCGCCGCTGAGGCGGCCACGCGGGGACTCGATCGAGGGCACGACGCTCGACCGGGTGGTGACGCTGCGCCCCGACACCCAGGAGATGGCCGGCGCGCACCCCCAACCCGGCGGCGTTCACCTCTCGAGCGGCGAGGTGGTGGACGGGACCCCGGAGCCGCCCTCCCACC
>JAFAZB010000013.1 GCA_019240015.1 Solirubrobacterales bacterium | reverse complement strand
AAGGCTAGCGCGGGGCGGGTGCGGGGCGGGGCGGTCGGGGGGCGGGACTCCCTCGGGTTCCTGGCGGTGCCGCGACCGCCGACGCGGACCACCAAAAGTGCGCACACCCCCGGGCCGCCGTTGGGGGTGTGCGCGTCCGTACGGCTCCTGCGCAACTCAGCGGACGGACCCCCGAGTCGAGCGCGACCAGTGGGCCTTTAACGACGATCCGCGGGAGCGTCGAGCTAGCTGCGCCCGAGCACCGGCTCGGGCGCAGCGGGAGCGGGCGCCCCGGCCAGCGACTCCAGCCGCGCGAGACTCACCAGGCGCTGGCGGCGACCGAGCGCCTGCGCGACGTGCCAGGCAGCCCGGCGACGGAAGCACTTCATCTGTCCGGCGAGCCGGCCGGTCTCCTTGATCAGGGAGGTCATGCGTACACCCTCGAGCCCGCACGGCACAACCCATTCGAACGGCTGCAGGTCGTTCTCGATGTTGACCGCGAACCCGTGGGTGGCCACACCGCGGCGCACGTGCACGCCGATCGAGGCGATCTTGCGCTCGCCGATCCACACGCCCGTGTAATCGGGCCCATCCTCCGGCCGGGCGCGCGCGGCGATGCCCTCGTCGGCCAGGGCGGCGACGAGCGCTCGCTCGAGCGTACGGACGTACGCCACGACGTCGTCGACGCGCACGATCGGATAGCCGACCAACTGGCCGGGACCGTGGTAGGTGACCTTGCCGCCCCGATCGGTCTCGACGATCTCGATGCCCTGCATCCGGTACCACTGCTCGCCCATCGGCAGCTCCCCGGGTCGCGACCGCCGGCCCCGGGTGTACACGGGCCAGTGCTCGAGCGTCAGCATCACGTCCGGGACCAGCTCCCGCTGGCGGGCGGCGCGGATTCGATCCTGGAGCGCGAATGCCTCCCGGTACTCCACCGTTCCGAGATGGCACACCCACAGCTCCGGAGCATCGCCCGGCATCGAGTTGACGCTACGCACGCCTACCTCGAGCGTGCCCCTCAGCCCGCGCCCGGCTGCTCGAGATGGTGCTTGACGCTCGCGAGGAACTGCGCCGCCAGCGCGCCGTCGAGCGCGCGGTGATCCCAGCTCAGCCCCAGGATCGTGAGCGGGCGGATTGCGATCGAGTCGTTGCCGTCGGCATCGCTCAGGACCACCGGGCGCTTGATCACCGCCTCGAAGTCGAGGATCGCGACCTGCGGCTGGTTGATGATCGGCGTGGCCATGATCGATCCGTACTGGCCGGGATTGGTGATCGTGAACGTGCCGCCATGGACCTCATCGGGCGTGAGGCTGCGGGTCCGCGCTCGCTGGGCCAGCTCCTTGATGCGATCCGCCAGCCCCTCGACGGACAGCTCGTTAGCGCGGTGGATCACCGGGACGATCAGCCCGTCCGCGCCGAGCGACACCGCGATCCCCAGGTTGACCTCGTCGTGGCGGCTGTATCGCTCACCCTCCAGCCACGCGTTGAGCTGCGGGTGCTCGCGGAGCGAGTCGATCACCGCGCGAGCCACGAACGCCAGCGCCGTGACTCCTAGCCGCGCGCGCGCCGCCTCGACGCGGCTCATATCGGCCTCGATCCAGGTCGTGCAGTGCGCGGCGGTGTCGAGCGAGCGCTTCATGTGCGCGCCGATCTGCCGGCGCATCCGCGACAGCTGACCGTCGTCGGCGGCCTCCTCGGGCCGGTATGGGCTTTCGATGTGGAGCGGGGGCTCGGAGCCGAGTCCCCCGGCGGCGAGCTCGCCGTGCTCGGCGATGAACGCGAGCACGTCCTGTTTGCGCACCCTGCCGCCGCGACCGGTGCCGGGGACGCGTGACAGGTCGACCCCATGCTCGGATGCGATCCGCTGGACGACCGGCGAGTAGCGGCGGGGGGCGCCCCCGAGCCCCGGCGCTTCAACCGAAGCTGTTGCCCCGGAATCGGGTGCGCCGTTGGAGGTGGAGGCGGAGGCGGAGGTGGAGGTGGCGGCCGCGTCGGTTGGGGCGGCTTCCAGCGCGGGGGCGTCGCCGTCCCCGGCCCCGCCCGCGTTCGCGTCCGCGTCCGCGTCCGCGCCCGCGGCGAGCGTCTCCACCCCCACCGCGATCCGCGCCAGCACGGCGCCCACTGAAACCGTTGTCTCGACCGGCACCAGGATCTCGGCCACGACGCCGCCCACCGGGGCGGGGACCTCGGTATCGATCTTGTCGGTGGAGATCTCGCAGATCGTCTGCTCGGGCCCGATCAACTCGCCGACCGCCACCCGCCAGCTGACGACCGTGCCCTCGGCCACCGAGACGCCCATCTGCGGCATCGTCACGTCAACGAGCGAAGCGGGTGCCTCGGGCGTGGTCCCGCTGACCGGGCGGACCTCGGGAGCGGCCCCCGGTTCCTCAGTACGCGAGGAGCTCACGGCACGCCTCCCTGATCCGCTCGGCGCTGGGCAGGACGACCTGCTCGAGCGGCGGCGAGAACGGAATCGGAACGTCGGGGGTGGCGACGCGCAACACCGGACCGTCCAGGTCCTCAAAGCCGTGCTCGGCGATCAGCGCGGCCACCTGGGCTCCTGCCGCGCAGGTCCCGTTTGCCTCGTCGACGACCACCACCTTCGAGCACCGCGCGACCGAGTCGAGGATCGCCGGAACGTCCAGCGGCACCAGCGAGCGGAGGTCGAGCACCTCCACCGAAGCGCCGTCGAGGTCGTCGGTCGCCTCC
>JAFAZB010000511.1 GCA_019240015.1 Solirubrobacterales bacterium | reverse complement strand
ATCCCTTCCATCAGTGCGTCGAGCGCCGCCTCGTTGGAATCGAGGTCCGGGGCAAAGCCGCCCTCGTCTCCGACTGCCGTCGACAGCCCCCGATCGTGGAGGGTCCGCTTGAGGTGGTGAAACACCTCCGAGCCCATCCGCAGGGCGTCTACGAACGTCTGCGCGCCAACCGGGACGATCATGAACTCCTGGAAGTCGACGCGGTTGTCGGCGTGGGCTCCGCCGTTGAGCACGTTCATCATGGGGACGGGCAGGATGTGCGCGGTCTCACCCCCGAGATAGCGCCACAGCGGCAGCCGCTCCTCGCCGGCCACCGCGTGCGCCGCCGCCAACGACACCGCCAGCAGCGCATTGGCGCCGAGCCGCGACTTGTCGGGGGTTCCGTCGAGCGTGATCAGCATCCGGTCGAGCGCCGCCTGGCTGGCAGCGTCGTGGCCGCGGACCGCGGTCGCGATCTCGCCGTTGACGTTCTCGATCGCCTTCCGCACGCCCTTGCCGAGCCAGTCCGAGCCGCCGTCGCGCAGCTCGGCCGCCTCCGATCCCCCGGTCGAGGCGCCCGACGGGACCGCGGCTCGTCCCCATGCGCCCGATCGCAGGCTCAGCTCCACCTCGACCGTCGGGTTGCCCCGGCTGTCGAGGATCTGTCGGGCATGCACGTGCTCGATCTGGCTCATCTCGGTTGGCGGTCTCCTTCGATCAAGCGCTCTTGCTCGCCGAGCCGCGCTCGCGTGTAATAGACGAGCTGCTGGCGAGGCGAAAGATCCTCCCAACTTCTGCGCTCCGATGCCGCGAGCTCAGCGGCGGCCAGCACCCGGGAGCGGAATCGATCGGCGCTCGCGCGCAGCGCGAGCTCGGGGTCGAGTCGCAGCTTGCGGGCCACGTTGACGGCCGCGAACAGCAGGTCCCCGAGCTCGTCGAAGCGCTCTGGCTCCCGCGCCGCCTCGAGCTCCGTGAGCTCCTCCCGGACCGACTCGATCGGGCCCTCGACGCCGGGGAAGTCGAACCCGCTCGCGGCGGCGCGACGCTGGAGCTTGCGGGCGTACAGCAGCGAGGGCAGGTTCTCGGGGACCTCGCCGAACACGCCGGGCTCGCGCCCCGTCTCCGCGCGCTTGATCGCGTCCCAGTTGCGCAGCACCTGCTGCGCCGTCTGCGCCTGCGCGTCGCCGAACACGTGGGGGTGGCGGCGGATCAGCTTCTGGACGCACTGCTCGGCGACCCGCGCCAGGTCCCCGGCGCCGCGCTCCTCGAGCAGCAGCGCCAGAAAGTGGACCTGAAACAGGACGTCGCCGAGCTCATCGAGCAGCTTCGCGTCGTCGCGGCGGTGCGCCGCGTCGGCCAGCTCGTAGGCCTCCTCGAGCGTGTGCGGGACGATCGAGCGCTCGTCCTGCTCGCGGTCCCAGGGACACTCCTCGCGCAGCCGCCGGGTGATCTCGTCGAGGCGCGTGATCGCGTCAGCGAGCCGATCCGGCGCCCCGGACGCGCGCGGCGGCGCCACCGGCTAGCTGGTGGTCGCGGTGGTGGTGGACGAGCTGCTCGAGGCGCGCGGCGCCTTGTAGCCGGAGCAGTCCGCCATCAGGTACGCGCTGCGGCACTGGGTCTGACGCAGCCAGTCCTTGCGCGCGCGATTGTCGATCGCCTGCTGGGCGGCCGCCTGGAGCCGGCTGAGCAGCGTCTGCTTGATCAGCGGGCTGACCTTCGACAGCGGCTGCAGCGTGGCCGGCTTGATCTTCGTGACCTCGAACACGTAGAAGCCGAACTGCCCCTGGATCGGACCGAGCAGCTTGTTGGCGGGGGCCGAGAACGCGGCCTGGTCGAGCGCCTGGTCCTCCTGTCCCTTGGTGACGCCGGACAGCAGCCCGCCCTTGGACTTGGTGGTCGGGTCGGTCGAATACTGCTTGGCGACCGCGTTCCAGCTGGCCCCGCCCTGGAGCGCCGCCTTGGCGGCGTTGGCCTGGGCGGCGGTCTTGGTCAGCACGACCCGGATGTCGCGGGTCTCCTGGCTTCCGTACTGCGCGATGTTGGTCTGGTAATAGGCGGCGATCTGGGCGTCGCTGACGGTCGTCGGGTACTTGGCGAGCAGCTTCGTGTACAGCTGGTCGACGCGGAAGCGGAACAGGATGTCCGCGAGCGTCAGGCCGGTCGAGGCGAGGTAGGACTGGAACTGCGCTTCGCTCGAGAACTGCTGCTGCTTGGCGGCGTTGAAGGCCTTCTGCACGGCCGCGTCGGTGACCGAGATGTGCTGCCTGAAGGCCTCCGCCTGATACCAGTAGGCCTTGATCAGCGAGTCCATCACCTGGCTCGAGAGCGAGGAGAACAGCCGGCCGCAGTCGGTCTTGAGCGTCCCGTCGGAGATCGACTTGAGGCTCGGGATCTGCCGCCGGACCTGGGCGATGCAGCCCTTGAAGTCGGGCGGGTCGGTGGGCACGATCACCGGCTGGCCGGGCGACTGGAGCGCCTGGCCCTTGGCCGCCACGTACATCCAGTGGTTCAGCGCCGCGGTCGTCAGCGGGTTCCCGGCCACGTCCGCGACCGAGTTGCCCGGCACGCCGCTCCCGCACCCCGACAGGAGCGCGGCAACAAAAAAGGCGCCCAGCGCCAAGATCCGCATCGACCGCCGCATCGCTTGCGCGATGGTAGCGAGCACGGTGGGCAGGCCAAGTCCCGCATGGGGGGGTCGGCGCATGCGCCGACCCCGGCCGGGGCGCATGCGCCCCGGCCCGGCGGCGCGCATGCGCGCCGCCGAACAGCACCTCGGGCGGTGTGAGTGCCCCAGAGCGCCCTAAGCCGCTTCGCGCGTGACTGCCAGCAGTACGTCGGCGGCGCGCACCACGGCCGGGAAGCGCTGCCCGGGGTCTGAGGGCACGCGCACCGAGAGCTGCGACTTGCCCGACTCATAGAGCGCCTCGGGGATCTCGGCCCGGAGCTGCTTGGCGCGCACCGAGTCGAGCTCGATCGGGGTCACGGCCAGCCGGTCGCCCCTGAAGGTCACCGCCCTCGCGCCAGCCTGCCCGAGCTTGATCCGCGCCTGCTGAAGCGCGATCAGGTTCTTGAGCGGGTCGGGCAGATCGCCGAAGCGATCCTCGAGCTCGGTCCTCAGCTCCATCAGGTCCGCGACCTCGCGGGCGGCGGCGATCCGGCGGTGCACGTCGACCTTGGCCTGCTCGTAGGGGATGTAGTCGG
>JAFAZB010000456.1 GCA_019240015.1 Solirubrobacterales bacterium | reverse complement strand
TGGTGCTGGAGATCACCGAGACCAGCATCATCACCGAGTTCGAGCGCACCAAGCATGTCGTGCAGCAGCTGCACGACCTCGGGGTAGTGGTGTCGATCGATGACTTCGGGGCCGGCTTCACCTCGCTCGCCCACCTCAGCAACCTCGCCGTCGGTGAGCTGAAGCTCGACCGTGCATTCGTTACGCGCCTGGCTACCGGGGAGCGAACCCGAGACCTCGAGCTGGTCCGTGCCACCGTCGAGCTGGGTCACGCGCTCGCGCTGCGAGTGGTCGCCGAAGGCATCGAGGACCGCGAGACGCTGGAGCTCCTATCGGAACTTGGCTGCGACCTTGCCCAGGGCTACTTCATCGCGCCGCCGAAGCCGGCGGAGAAGCTTGCGTTCCGCGCCGCGCCCAGGGCTCGGAGCGCCGAGGCGCTCGTCGCCTAAGCGTTGAGCTCGAGCTCCGCCGGCGCCCCGGACCTCCGACCGGCGCGCTTGGTTTCCTAGACGCTCTGGGTCGCCGGGCCGCCCCGCGATCTCCTACGATCGGGCTCGGAGGACGCGATGCGCCGCCATCCCTTCCCTACCTGGTCACTGATCGCCCTCGCCGCGCTCGCCCTCGCGGCGGTGCCGGCGGTGCTCGACCTGACGAACGACCCCCCCAGCCCGACTCCCCGACTGGTCCTGAGATCGGCGCTCGGCAAAGCGCCTTTCCCCGGCGTCACTACGCCCGTCGTCCGCCGGGGGGTGCGCAAGGCCCCGCAAGGCCGGCCGCATCTGCGCGCCCGAGCCACCGCGCCGTCGCTGGCTAGGATGATCGGCCAGCAGGTGATGGTGAGGATGGACGGGCTCTCAGCGGACCAAGCTCTCCTCAGCCGGATCCGGCACGGCGACGTCGGCGGCGTGATCCTGTACTCGGAGAACATCGCAACGCGGGGTCAGGTCAAGGCACTGATCGGCGAGCTCCAAGGCGCCGCACGCAGCGGCGGAAACCCTCCGTTGCTGATCTCCACAGATCAGGAGGGAGGTTCGGTCAAACGCCTGTCGTGGGCGCCGCCCTCGCTCACACCGCCACAGATGGGCGTCGCGGGAGCGCTCGCGTCCAGACGTCAAGGGCAGCGCACCGGCGAGGCGTTGCGAGCGGTGGGCATCAACGTCGACCTGGCGCCGGTGCTCGACGTGGCCCGCTCGAGCTCGTCGTTCATCTGGCAGCAGGGGCGATCGTTCGGGATGCGTGCGCCGACGGTGATCGGCAGCGCGATCCCATTCGCCCTCGGCCTGCAGAGCGCCCGAGTCGCCCCCACCGGCAAGCACTTCCCCGGCGTCGGCGGCGCCGGCACGGACACCGATTTCGCGCTCGAGACCCTCACCAGCCACCCCGCCGATCTGGCGCCGTATCGCGTGCTGATCGCCGACCGGCTCCCGCTGATCATGGTCTCGACCGGCGTGTATCCCAAGCTCGACCGCTCCCGCGTGCCCGCGGCCCTATCGCGGACAATCATCACCGGCCTGCTGAGACAGCGCATGGGTTATCAGGGCGCGGTGATCACCGACGATCTGGAGCGACCCACCGGCTACAGCACAAGCGATGCCGTGGTTCGGGCCGCTCGAGCCGGCGCGGACATCATCCTCGTTTCGACGACTGAGCAGGCCGGCGGCACCGCTTACCAAGCACTGCTGGCCGCGGCCTCCCGGGGAATGATTCCGAGGGCTACGGTCAGGGCCGCCTACGCGCGCGTACTCGCGCTGAAGAAAGCCTACGCCGCCGGCTGAGTCAGTACCTGAACCGCGACGTCTCGGCGCGGCGGATGTCGCTCAGGACGGCTTGAAACCCCTGCCGATAGCCGCGCAGGTAGTCGTTCTCGTCGCGCTCGTCCAGTAGCCGCCAGCCCTGTAGCGCCTCCAGGCAATAGCCACGCAGATCGTCGACCGTGTGCTCGGCGCGCGCCGCCTGGTGCTGGGCCCGCCACAGCGCGGCCCGGAAGCCGCTCGCGAGCGGGCCCCCGCTTCGGCCATCGACCTGCGCCAGCCTGTCCCGGATCGCCGGTATCAGCTCCATCGCCAACATCGGTTTGCGTAGAGTGCCAGCTGTGATGCTGGATCAGCAGGCCAGCCCCGGGCAGATCGAGTATCCGCGGTTGCGAGAGCTGATCGAGCACGGCGGACAGCTGGTCGAGGTACTACCGCCGGCCGAGTTCCAGGCACTCCACCTCCCGCGCGCAGTCAACATCCCGCTCAAGCGGCTGGACGCCGAGACTGCATCCATCCTGGACCGCAACCGCGCGGTGGTCGTCTACTGCTGGGACAGTCTCTGAGACCTCAGCGCACGAGCCGCGTGCCGGCTCGCCAGCCTCGGTTTTCCGGATGTCTACGACTACGTCGCCAGCAAGGTCGACTGGATGGCCCGAGGATTGCCGGTCGAAGGTGAGCGCGCCGGCGAGAAGCGCGCGATCGCGTTCGCCACCCAGGGCGTGGTCGCCTGCGCGCCGACGGACACGATCGCCGCGGTGAGAGCGGCGGTCGCCGAATCGCCTTTCGGGTTCGCGCTCGTCGTGAGCTCCAACGGCACCGTCCTGGGGCGCCTGCGCAAGGCGATCTTGGAGCGCGAGGAGGACGCGGTTGCCGAGTCGGTGATGGAGCTGGGGCCCTCGACCAACCGGCCCAACATCTCGACCGCCAAGCTGTGGGCCAAGTTGCAAGCCGCCGACCTGAAGACCGCGATACTCACCGACCCCGAGGGACGCTTGATCGGCGTCGTGCGGCGGGACGATCTGCCGGAGGCCAACGGGCACTGAGGCTTCATCACGGCCGCCGTTGCACCCCCGAACCCTCGCGGAGCCCGAGCGACCCGGCACCGGCGGACGTTACCGTGAGCCGCCCGTGACGCTAGCGTGCCGGCCATGATCTTCTACGAGCCGCACGCTCGCGACGAGACCATCCTTCCGCACGATCCCTTCAAGTCGCTGGTCGCGCCTCGCCCGATCGGCTGGATCTCGACGACGGACAGCGCAGGACGGGTCAACCTCGCCCCCTACAGCTTCTTCAACGCGGTCGCAGAAGGGCCGCACATGCTCGCCTTCTCCAGCCGGGGGGCCAAGGATTCCTCGACCTTCGCGAACGAGATCCAAGAATTCGTCTGGAATCTCGTGACCTACGAGCTGCGCGAACAGATGAACGAAACCTCGGCCGCACTCCCCCGGGGCATGAGCGAGTTCGAGCGCGCCGGGCTCGAAATGGCGCCCTCGCGCCTGGTCGCCCCTCCCCGGGTGGCCGCCAGCCCTTGCTCGATGGAGTGCAAGGTGGTCCACCACCTCGAGCTCCGCGACCTCAGCGGCGCGACCTTCGACCAGCACCTGGTGATCGGCCAGGTCGTCGGGATCCATCTCGCCGACGCAGCGGTCGTGGACTCGGCCGTCGATACCGCCTCCCTGCGGCCGGTCGCGCGCTGCGGCGGCCCCGGCGACTACGCGGTCGTCGAGCGCCTCTTCCAGATGTTGCGGCCGTCGTCGTAGCGGACCGGCCGAATGCAGGG
>JAFAZB010000419.1 GCA_019240015.1 Solirubrobacterales bacterium | reverse complement strand
TACTGCCTCGGGATGTGGACCAGCGCGGCGCTCACCGCGGGCTTGCTGGTCGCGCCACGGTTCACGCGCTGGCTGTCATCGGTACTGGCGATCTTCTTCGGGGCGGAGGTCCTCCAGATCGCCTACAAGAAGGCCGAGCAATCGCTTTAGCGGGGCGCCGGGCCGCCCGCTCGGCCGCGCACCAGTCATCTCGCACCCTCGGGTTCGCACCCACCCGCCCCGCCCGCGCCAGCGCGTCATGGAGCAGCCGGTACGCGTCGCCGCCGCCGCCGCGGACGCCGAGGTAATAGGCGGAGTCGTAGAAGACCGGATCGATATCCGCCGCGCAGACGAACTCCTCGAGCTCGATCAGACGCGAGTGATCGCCCGCCGCGGCATCGATCTCCTGCTGGCTCAGCAGCACATACTCGCCCCGCTTGACCTCATATCCCTTGGCGACCTGCTTATAGGGGACCTCCTTGCCGTCCTTGGAGCAGATCCGCTGTGCTTGATCCGCGCGCCGTCGCTGGCGTGAACCTGGTGAAAGTGGATCCGCCGGTCCTCGGTCGCCGAGTGCACCTTGATCGGCACCGCGGTGAGCCCGAACGTGATCGTCCCATTCCAGATCGAACGCGCCACGCCTGCTTCGCTACCCAGGGGGTCGCGCTTTCAACAGGCGCTCGTTTACGCCCGTGGGCTACCGGTGATCTGACTCGGAAACGACAGGAGACCGAATGACACCGAGCACGCTCGCAGAGCAGCTGACCAAGTACCTGACCGATGCCCACTCGATCGAGCAACAGGCCGTCGCGCAGATGCGCAAGGCCCCCGAGCTGACCGACGATCCGGAGATCTCCGCCGCGTTCGCCCAGCACCTGACCGAAACCGAGGAGCACGAGCGGCTGGTGCGCGACCGCCTGGTGGCTCGTGACGCGGGTCCGGCGCTCCTGAAGGACTTGGCCGGCACGATCACCGGAGCCGGCTTTGTCCTGTTCGCTGCGGCGCAGCCCGACACGCCCGGCAAGCTCGTCGTGCACGCCTACTCCTATGAACATCTGGAGGAGGCCGCCTACGAGCTGCTGGCCCGGGTGGCGGAGCTCGATGGCGACGAGGAGACGGGCGCGCTGGCGCGGCGAATCGGGGCACAGGAGCGGGCGATGGGCGAACGGCTCGAAGCGTTGTTCGAGCGCGCTGTGGAGGCTTCCTTGCGGGAGCTGGCTCCCGAGGACTTGGGCGAGCAGCTCGACAAGTACTTGGCTGACGCGCACGCGATCGAAGCCCAGGCCCTCAAGCTGCTCGAGAAGGCGCCCGAGCTCGCCGGCGCGGACGAGCTGGCGTCCGCCTACCAGGACCACCTGGCCGAGACCGAGGAGCACCAGCGGCTCGTGGCCGACCGGCTGGAGGCTCGCGGCAGCTCCCCTTCCAGGCTGAAGGACGCCGCACTGCGGCTGGGTGCGCTCAACTGGGGTGCCTTCTTTCGAGCCCAGCCGGACACGCCCGCCAAGCTGGCGGGATTCGCCTATGCCTTCGAGCATCTGGAAATCGGCGCCTACGAGCTGCTGCGGCGGGTGGCCGCGCGCGCCGATGATCCCGAAACCGAGCAGCTGGCGGACCGCATCCTGGCGCAGGAGCGGGCGGCGGCGGAGCGGATCGAGTCGCTGTTCGAGCCCGCTCTCGACGCGACGCTCAGCGAGCAGGGCGTCGGCCCGAGATGAAAGCGGTCACATACCACGGCAAGCGCGACGTGCGCGTGGACACGGTCCCGGATCCCACGATCGAGCAGCCGACGGACGCGATCGTGCGCATCACCTCCACCGGCATCTGCGGCTCGGATCTTCACCTCTACGAGGTCATGGGGGCGTTCCTGGACGAAGGCGACGTCCTGGGGCACGAGCCGATGGGGATCGTCGAGGCGGTCGGCTCCGAAGTGACCCAGATCAAGCCCGGCGACCGTGTGGTGATCCCGTTCAACATCTCCTGTGGCCACTGCTTCATGTGCCAGCAGCAGCTCTACTCGCAGTGCGAGACGACCCAGGTTCGTGAGCAGGGCAAGGGAGCCGCACTGCTCGGATACACCAAGCTGTACGGCCAGGTACCGGGCGGACAGGCCGAGTTGCTGCGCGTTCCACAAGCCCACTTCGGCCCGATCAAGGTCCCTGAGGGGCCGCCCGATGAGCGCTTCCTCTACCTCTCCGACGTGCTGCCGACCGCGTGGCAGGCGGTCGAGTACGCCGCGATTCCGCAAGGCGGCACGGTGGCGGTGTTCGGCCTCGGCCCGATCGGGCAGATGTGCTGCCGGGTGGCGCTGCATCGAGGTGCCTCGGAGGTGTTCGGGATCGACCTGGTGCCCGAGCGGCTCGAGCTGGCGCGCAAGCACGACGTCAACGCGCTCGAGCTGGCCGACGGTCAAGACATCGCCGAGCAGATGCGCGGCTTGACCGCCGGCCGCGGGCCGGACTCAGTGATCGACGCGGTCGGGATGGAGGCCCACGGCGCCCCGCTGGGCAAGCTGATTCACCAGCTCGCCGGGTTGCTGCCCGATGCTCTCACCACGACCTTGATGGACAAGGCCGGAATCGACCGACTGAGCGTGCTTCACGCGGCGATCGACGTGGTCCGCCGCGGCGGCACGATCTCGTTGAGCGGGGTCTACGGGGGCACTGCCGATCCGCTCCCGATGATGGTCCTGTTCGACAAGCAGATCCAGCTGCGGATGGGGCAGGCGAACGTGCGGCGCTGGATCGAGGAGATCATGCCCCTGCTCGAGGACGGGGACGATCCGCTGGGGGTCGAGGACCTCGCCACGCACAAGCTCCCGCTCGCGGAGGCGCCGCACGGCTATGAGATCTTTCAGCGCAAGGAGGACGGCGCGATCAAGGTCGTGCTGGAGCCCTGACCGACGATGCCTCTCGACGCCGGGACCGAGCAGCTACTCGCCGAACTGCCCGCGGTGTCGCTGGAGCAGCTCGACGAGCGGGCCGCGCTGTTACGCCGCACCGACACCAAGTACGTGCTCCAGCTCGATGCTTTCGCCGAGCTGCTTCGCAAGCTGTCCGCCGACCACGAGGCGCTCGAGATCGACTCCCGGCGCATGTTCGCTTACGAGAGCGTGTACTTCGACACCGCGGACCTGCGCTGCTTCCGCGACCACGTGGAGGGTCGTACCCCTCGCTTCAAGGCGCGCACCCGCCACTACCGCGACACCGGGCATTGCGTGTTCGAAGTGAAGCTCAAGCTCGGGGACGGCGAGACGGACAAACGCCAGAGCGATCATCCACCCGACGCCACGGAACGGCTGAGCGGTGACGCCGAGGAGTGCCTGCGTGAGGCGCTGCAGTCAGCCGGGCTCCAGCTGCCGCCGGAGCCGCTGCGCGCCAGCCTGCGCACCAACTTCGACCGCGTCACGCTGGCACGCGCGGACGCCGCGGAGCGCGCCACCTGCGATCTCGATCTGACCCTCAGCCGTCACGCGGCGGCCAGCGCGCGGTTGCAGCCGGGCATGGTGGTGGTCGAGACCAAGAGTGAGCATGGGGACGGCCCGGCGGACGGCGCGCTGCGCGAGCTTGGGGTCGAGCCGATCTCGCTCAGCAAGTACCGCACCGGGATGGCGCTGCTTGCGCCCGAGGCCCAGGATCCCGAGGGTTCGCGGCCGTCGGAGCGGTACTTCAGCGTGGAGCTCCAGGGCGCCGCGGCGGAGCGGTTCAGCCGCGGCCGCCGACGCCCGTGAGCAGTTCACGCAGCCGCGCGGGCCCGCTGCTCGCACGCGCCAGCGGCGGCGTGGCGTAGTCGACTCCTGCCCGCATCCCGTCGAGCAGCTCGCGCAGCGAGTCGGTGGCGGTGTGGCGCGGCTCCCAGCCCAGCTCGGCCCGGGCGCGCGCGGTGTCCATCAGCGGAACTGCGAACGCCATGTCCACCCACCCCGGCTCAGTGGGCTGTAGGCGGAGCGCAAATGTCGCCGCGGCGGCACCGCGCAGCAGCTTCGCGGGTAGCCGCAGCCGGCGGGCGGCGAGCACCTCGGCGAGCTCCGCGGGGCCGATCGGCGGCTCTGCGGCGAGGTTGAAGGGACCGCGCACGTCGCTGAGCAGCGCGCGCCGGTAAGCGTCCCCCACGTCGAGCGAGTGGACCGCCTGGAAGCGCAGACCGGACACGTCCGGGACGAACGGGATCAAGCCGGGGCGCAATAGGGAGCGCGGCACCAGCGGCCCCGCGAACAGCCGCCGGATCTCCGTCGCCGCCTGCGCCTTGAAGATCAGGGCGGGGCGCATGCGGACGATCCGGAGCTGCGGCTGCTCGCGCTCCAGCCGGTCGAGCTGGCGCTCGACCGCGGCCTTGTGGCGAGCGTAGAAAGAGCTCGGGATCCCCTCGGTCGGCCATGACTCGTCGACCAGCCGGTCTTTGGGCCCGGGCGAGTACGCGCCGACCGACGAGGCGTAGATGACCGCCGGAACCTTGGCCTGCACCGCCGCCCTGAACACCCGCTCGCTGCCGCGCACGTTGACCGCGTGGGTCACCCGCTCGTCGCGTCCAGGCTGGATCAGCCAGGCGAGATGCACGACTGCGTCGGCGCCCTGGAAGATCGGGGCGAGCTCGGAGCGGATGACGTCGGCTCGCTGATAGCTGGTGCGCTCGAAGCTCCGCCCCGGGGCTCGGCGCGCCACGGCCACGATCTCCTCGACGCCGGCCTCGGCGTCGAGCGCCTCGAGCACGCTGGTACCGACGTTCCCGGTGGCTCCCGTGAGGACTACCCGCATGGATGTCATCTACCCGGTCGCGAGCGCGGCGAACGAACCTGGCCACGAATGGCGGCTTAGGCGCTCCCAGAGCGGGTACACCCAGTGGCGTTCGCAAATCGACGCGACCGCGAAAGGAGCGGAGATGGGTACCTCAACAGGGGAGACCGGCGGCGCCACCGGCACCAAGGACAAGGACTACAACCTGATCTGGTTCACGGAGCAGTGCCTCAGCAATGCGCTGCGGCTCGAGGACTACATCCAGGACGCCGACCGGGACGGCGACTCGGAGCTGGCGGACTTCTTCCGCCGGGCCCAGAAGGAGAGCCGCAAGGGCGGCGAGCAGGGCAAGGAGCAGCTCCGCAAGCGCCTGTCCTCATAGGTCAGCGCCAGACGGCCGCGAGCACGTGCACGACGCCCTGATCGTGGCCGTCAAGGGGCTGGCCGGCGGCACGCTGGTCGTGCTGTTCGCGCTGCTGTCCGAGGGGTTGCGCCCGAAGCGCTTTGCGGGCCTGTTCAGCGCGGCCCCGGCGGTCGCGTTGGTGGGGCTGACGATCACCTTGCTCGACAAGGGACCGCATCAGGCACACGAAAGCGCCGCAGGCATGATCGCCGGCGGCGCGGGGATGGTCGCGTACGCGGTCGCCGCCGTCTCGCTGTTGCGTCGCGTCCGCGCCGCCCGCGCGTCGGCTGCCGGGCTGCTGGCATGGGCGGGGGTGTCGGCGCTCGCGGCGCTGCCGCTGCTGGCATGAGCACCGGAGCCGCTGGCGAGGACCGTGGCTGAGGGCGCGCGCGAACGATCGCTGTTCGAACGGCTCGATCGGCGTCCGCGCCTCGATCCGGGGCTGCTCGCGCAAGCGAGCACCCGGGACTTGGCCTACCGGTTCGGGGCCGGTGCGCTGACGTCCATCGCGGCGGGGGTCGCCACGCTCCTGTTCGGCGCGCGCGCGAGCGGCATCCTGCTTGCGTTCCCGGCGACCCTCGCCGCAAGCCTGACGCTGATCGAAGAGCAGGAGGACAGCGAAGACGCACGGGAGGACGCCCGCGGAGCGGTGATCGGCGGCGCCGCGATGACCGTGTTCGCGGCCGTCGCGACGCTGACGCTAGGTCACATCGCAGGCGCTTTGGCGCTCACGATCGCCGCGATCGCGTGGCTCGCCGGCGCGCTACTCGGGTACGTGACCTTGTGGTGGCGCTAGCTTGACTTCTTGCCGCCCTTGCGCCCGGCAGCGGCTTTCTGGGCCCGGTTGCCGCCGCTGCCCGACCCGCTGCTGCGCCTGCTCTGGCTGCTGCCACTGCTCTTGCCGCCGCGGCTCGAGGAGCCGGGGGAGTTGGAGATCGCCGCCGCGCGGGACTTGCTCATGCCCTTCTTGCGCAGTCCCTCATATTGCTTGTCGTTCTTTACGCTCGGGCCATGATCCTTGGCCATAGCCACTCTCCTGTCGTGATCGGGTACGCGCGACAGCTACCCTGACCGGCGGCCCAGCATGCCTGGCGACGCTCGTGGGGCCCCGGAACTGGCCGCTCGGCGCAACAAGTGATTTGACGTGCGCCCCCGAGGGTAATCCGGCCCCAGGTCGGTGGATGTATTCGTGGATTCCCCGTCGATACGACTCGAGCTGGAGAGCCGGCCCGAG
>JAFAZB010000386.1 GCA_019240015.1 Solirubrobacterales bacterium | reverse complement strand
CGCCCTCGGGCTCGCCACCGGCCCTCCGCAGTCGGGGCAGCTGCCGGCCCCCAGGTAGTTGTGGACGGTCGAGATCGAGACGCCGAGCTGCTCGGCGATCGCACGGATTCTGTGGCCGGCGGCGCGCATCCGCCAGGCCGTCTGGATACGTTCTGCGACCGTGCCCTGGAGGCTCAAGTCGCGCGCGGGGAGTCCCGCGGCCGCCAGGCCCTTGCTCCAGGTGCCGAAGTGCGCCGCCACGCAGGAGCTGCTCGGCCAGTTCGGATGCTCGCGCATCCACTTGCGCTGAGCCGCCGCCGCCGCCCGCGGATCCTCGCCTGACCAGTCCTGGCGCCGGGGAGGGGCGCCCATCTCAGCGGTCCACGCGCGAAGTGCCCCCAGAATGGCCTGGTCAGTCCACCGTCCGGGGATACCGGGATGCGCCACCGGCTCGTACCGGGCGGCTCCCGGGACGGTCCCCGTCCGGGCCGAGCCTGGGCCCGACGCCGGACGGGTGATCGCCATCGTGGGACCGCCTGGCTCGATCAGAGCGCGGTGACGACGGACTTGGTCTCGAGGTAGTTGTTCAGGACCTGGTGGCCCATCTCCCGACCCCAGCCCGACTCCTTGTAGCCGCCGAATGGCATCGCGGCATCGAACACGTGGTAGGTGTTGATCCACACCGTGCCTGCTCGCAGCCGCTTCGCCGTGCGGTGAGCCTTCGAGATGTCGCGCGTGAACACCCCGGCGGCGAGGCCGTAATTTGTGTTGTTTGCGACCGGGACGATTTCATCCGGGTCCTCGAATGGGATCGCACACACCACGGGGCCGAAGATCTCCTCGCGCTCGACCTTCATTCCCGGGTTGGTGTTGGTCAGGACGGTCGGCTCGACGAAGTAGCCGCGCTCGCCGTACCGGCCACCGCCGATCACCGCCTCGGCGCCATCTCCGCGCCCCGAGTCGAGGTACCCGAGCACCTTCTCGAACTGCTCGTCGGAGATCAACGGACCCATCTGCGCCTCCGGGTCGGTCCCCGGAGCGAGCTTGATCTGTTTGGCGTGATCAGCCACCCCGGCGACGATCTCGTCGAAGATCGGCTTCTGGACGTACAAGCGAGAACCTGCGTTGCAGCACTGGCCGTGGTTGAAGAAGATCCCGTTGGCGGCGCCAACGATCGCGCTCTCAGGATCCGCGTCGGCGAATACGACGTTCGGCGACTTTCCGCCGAGCTCGAGCGTCACCTTCTTCAAGTTGCCCGCGGCCGCCTGGACGATCAGCTTGCCGACCTCTGTCGATCCCGTGAACGCGACCTTGTCGACATCGTCGTGCGCCGCGAGCGCCGCGCCGGCATCGCCAAAGCCGGTCACGATGTTCACCACGCCGTCAGGCAGCCCGGCCTCCTGCAGCAGCTCGCCGAGCCGCAACGCCGACAGCGGAGTCTGCTCGGCCGGCTTGAGCACCACCGTGCAACCACACGCGAGCACGGGCCCGAGCTTCCAGGCCGCCATCAGCAGCGGGAAGTTCCATGGAATGATCTGCCCGACCACCCCGACCGGCTCCCGCAACGTGTAGGCGAGGTACTCCCCGGGGGCTGGCAGGGCGGAGATCGGCACCGTCGTGCCCTCGATCTTGGTCGGCCAGCCCGCCATGTAGCGGAACAGGTCCGCCGCCAGCGCCACATCGGCCGCCTTGGCGATGTGGTACGGCTTGCCGTTGTCAAGCGATTCGAGCATCGCGAGCTCGTCCGCGTGCTGCTCGATCAGCTCGGAGATGCGCCAGATCAGCCGTCCCCGGTCTGACGCGCTCATCCGCCGCCAGGGTGCGTCGTCCGCAAACGCCTTGCGCGCCGCGCGCACCGCCCGTTCGATGTCCTCGGCCTGGCCGTGGGCCACCTCGGCGAGGACCTCCTCGGTCGCCGGGTTGAGCGTCTCGAACGTCTTCCCGGAGGCCGCCTCGACCCACTCCCCGTCGATCAGCAACTTGTGCGATGAGCGAACGAAGCTGTCAGCTTGCTGCTCCACCGATTCAGCAACCGCCATGATCATCTCCTCTCCGCGCGAGTTGAGCCCGCGCGCCTCGATGTGGTCCCGTGATCGCGGTTCCCACACGGTAGTCCAATCCTGACTACCTGGCAAGGCGATTTCCTCCGTTTCACATCGCGTTAGCGTTCGGCATCGTGCCGGGCACCGACGAGCACATGCCCCCGAGCGATTGGGCGGTCCTAGCGCTGCTCGCCGAGGGTCCCACCCACGGGTTTGCGATCGCCCGCGCGATGGCCGAGGAGGGCGAGATCGGGAAGGTCTGGTCGCTGCGCCGAGCACGGGTTTACTACGCGATCGAAGCCCTCACCCGCCGTGGGCTCGCGCGACCCGATCGGACCGTATCGAGCCGCAGGGGTCCAGACAGGACGATCCTGCGAGCCACCACCTCCGGCCGCCGTGCTGTCACCGGTTGGCTCAACACGCCCGTCGAGCACGTACGCGACGCGCGCTCAGTGCTGCTGCTCAAGCTGCTGTTCCTCGACCGCCGGGACGGCGACCCACGACCATTGCTAAGTGCTCAACGAGCGCGATTTGAGGGCATCGCCCAACGACTCCAGAGCTCGGTGAACGAAGCCAGCGGGTTCGACCAGACGCTGCTCAGATGGCGACTCGAGACCGCCACCGCCGCCCTGAGGTTCATCGATCGCCTGCTCGAGGCCCCGGCGCCCCCTCGAGCCAAGCGACCCTGACCGCGCCAGACAATGTCGTCACGAATGCCCGGCAACCCCGCCTTGGCCGACCTCGAGCCTCTCGTCGGCCGTTGGCGAATGGAGCTCTACGACGCGAACTTCCTGCCCCCGGGCGAGACCAGGGTCACAGGATCGGTCGAGATCGACTGGATCGCCGCCGGCGGCGCGCTCCTGATCTGTCAGCGCGAGTCCGAGGAGTCGGACCAGCCGCCGGCCGCTACCTGGATCATCGGCCGTGATGACGGTGAAACCGACTACTCCGTCCTTTACGCCGACCGCCGCGGGGTGTCGCGCATCTACGCGATGAGCTTCGACCACGGGCACTGGCGGATGTGGCGGCACACGCCCCAGTTCGCGCAGCGCTTCGACGCCGAAATCGATCTTGACGGCCAGACGATCAGGGGACGGTGGGAGAAATCGGTGGCCGGGGCCGCCTGGGAACACGACTTCAGGATCGACTACATCCGGCGGGGATCAACCGATCCGAACGGCTGATGAGCGCCGTCGGGGGCGCGTGGCGAAATCGTCTTGTCGCGCTTGACTTTGTGGCGCAAAACATCCCGCGGAGCTAATGGTCGTGCCCGGCCCCTCGCACGGGCTTCTCGTCGAGACGCCGGACTTGTGCAACAGCCGGATCCTCGAGTTCCTCACCACCGATCCGGTCCCAACGCTGGCGCCGATCCGGCGCGCAGCCGCTTAGCCCAAGGCCTTCTCGAGCCAGAGGTCGGCGAACGGTTCGTCGTTGAACGCGTGGACCTCGACCCACCCCGTGCGGCGGTAGAGCGCGATTGCCTCGACGAGGACCGAGCTCGTCTCGATGTGCGCGATGCGGGCTCCACCATCTCGCGCGCACGCTTCCAGTCGCTCCAGCAGGCGACGCCCCAATCCCAGTCCGCGGACGCTCGGGGCGATCCACATGCGCTTGATCTCAGCCGGCGCATCCGGGTGGTGCTTGACGGCGCCGCAGCCAACGGGCTCGCCGTGCAGGTAGACGACGAAGAACTCGCCGGCCGGGGGTCGGACCTCGTGCGGTAGCGCCGTAGCCCCTACCGAGGGGTCGAAGCCGCGCTCGGACCGGCGGTTGAGCTCGGCCACGTACTCCGAGAGGCAGTACTGCGCATCGGGGTGCTCGGGATCGACGCCGGTGATCTGCGCGGCACCCGCGCTCAGCAGGCGCTCAACGTCGTGCATCGCGGTGAGCAGCCGCTCGCGCTGGCCGGAACCCAGCGGCGCTAGCAGCGATCGCGCGAGCTCGTCCGAGCGCCTGTCCAGGGCTGCGCGCTCGTGTCGGCCCGCGGGTGTGAGGCTCGCGACCCGGACTCGCCGGTCCTCGCGGCCAGCCGACACCTTGACCAAGCCGTCAGCCTCGAGTGAGTGCAGGAGGCGGCTCGTGTATCCCGAGTCCAGCCCCAAGCGCGCGCGGAGGCGCCGCAGCTCGCAGCCTCCGAGTCCGATCTCCCACAGCAGCCGGGCCTCGCCGAGGGGCCGCTCGCCGCCCAGGAAATGATCGTCGAGCGCGCCGACCCGTTCGGTGACGATTCGGTTGAAGCGGCGGACCTGATCCACCATTGCATCGGACATTCTCTGACTTTAGTCAGAGAACCTGAGCAAGGTCAAGCACCGGGCGCTCACAACCCGGCGCGGGGCGGACGCGAGAGTTGGGTGGAAGGTTTTTCGTGCTCCGGGGTCTCAGTTCGAAGGAGGGCGCACACGCGCCTGCACTTCGACAGGAGGTCTTGATGGCATCCGGCACCGTCCCCGGGGGACAATGCGGGCGTGCCGAGCCGCCGGCGACTCGCCAGCTCGACCCCGAACGGCTGGGGGACCATCTCGACCGGCTGTATCGGGCGGCTTTGGGACTGTGCGGCTCGCGGGAAGATGCCGAGGACCTCGTCCAGGAGACCTACGAGCGCGTACTCCGCAAGCCGCGGTTCCTCTCGGGTAGCGGGGATCTCGGCTATCTGCTCCGGGTGATGCGCAATACCCACTTTTCCGCCTATCAAGCGGCTCGGAGCCGCATATCTCCCGATCCGCTGCTCGACGAGCTCGCCGCCAAGCTCGAGGACCGCTCGCTCATCGGCCCTCAGGAAGCGCTCGACGCCAGCGAGCTCTATGCGGTGATCGCCGGGTTGCCTGAGAAGTTCAGGGATGCGCTGGTCGCGGTCGATCTGCTCGGTCTCTCCTATCGCGAGGCGGGGCGGGCACTACATGTCAGGGAAGCGACGATCACGACGCGCCTGCACCGCGCGCGGCTGAAGCTCGCCCAAGCGCTCGACCGGGATTGACAAAGCTCTCCGGGTGGAAGGTTCTGGTCTCGCGACCGGTCTCCTACAGCCAACGGTTCCTCCCAGGTTCCGCCGAGAGACCCCGCCCCCCACCAAAGGACCTCCATCATGCGTACCGATGACCTCACCCCGACGATCGACGCGCCGAGCCCCGATGAGCTGCACGGCCTCTGGCAGCGCGTCGTTGGTCGCCGCTCGTTCTTGAAAAGCGTTGGCATCGCCGGCGCCGCTGCAGTTCCCGCGGCCGGCGTGCTGAGCGCGGGGACCGCGCTGGCGGCCGGTTCCGGACCCACGCGAGGCGACATCGCCATCCTGCGCTTCCTGGCTGCCGCGGAGATCCTCGAAAGCGATCTATGGAGCCAGTACAACGAACTCGGCGGCGTCGACGGCGGCAACCCCGCATACATGGCGGCGCTGCAGAACCTCGATTCGGACATGCCGCAATACATCGCCGATAACACCGACGACGAGCTGAGCCACGCGGCGTTCATCAACGCCTACCTGCGCTCCAAGGGCGCCGAGCCGGTCAGCCTCGAGCGGTTTCGGAGACTGAGCGGAAGCTCAGCAACAGGCGCTAAGGGCGTCAAGCGCCTGACCAACCTCAAGCAACTGAACGTCGACACGAGCTGGTACACGCGCTACCGGTCCGGCAGCAATCCTGACTTCGGGGCGACGTTCCCGCAGGCGGTCACGATCAAGCACCAGCCGGCGATCCCGCTGAGCGACCAGGACACGCCTCCCAACACCACCATCCCTTCGCCGGTGCCGCCGGGATCGGACCCCCACGCCCTGCGGATGCAGGCGATTGCCAACACGGCGGGGTTCCACTTCGCGATGATCGAGCAAGGCGGGTCGAGCCTCTACACGACGCTCAGCTTGAAGGCATCGAGCCTCGAGGTCCTGAGAATCGTGGTCAGCATCGGAGGCGTCGAGACGAACCACTTCTCCTTGTGGCATGACAAGGCCGGCAATGCGGTCTCTCAGCCGCTGGCTGGGGTCACGGATCCCGAGACGGGCCTGCACTTTCCCGACCTCAACGCCCCGAAGTCCGAGGCGCTCCAGACGAACCTGATCCTGCCCGAGCCTTGCGAGTTCATCTCCCCGGCGCTACCCCAATGCTCCATCGTGCGTCCCACGTCGGACGCGCTCGGCGGCGCGCGGGCAGCGGTCAAAGGCCTGACCGCCGACGGGCTGTTCGACGGCCAGCACCCGGACTTCTTTCGGTTCATCACCCGGCTCGCCGACGAAGCGGACGCGGCGCAGCGTCACGTGCGCTGATTCCGGCGGCCCGGTGCCATCGCGACTACGAAGGAGAGCCACATGACCGGATTGCTAAGCCCAGGTCACATCGTCGTCCTGCTCGTGGTGCTCCTGCTCGTGTTCGGTACCAAGCGCGTGCCCGAGCTCGGGCGCTCGCTTGGTACGGGACTCCGCGAGTTCAAGCAGTCGGTCGGTTCGGACGCCGGCGAGCTGCGAGCGATCGTCGCCGCGACACCCGAGCCAGTCGAGCGAGCCGCCGGCGTCCCCGTACCCGCCGTGAGCGCGGCGGCTCCGCCCGCCTCGACCGCCTCGAGTCAGATGGACTGAGGTATCCTGCTTGCGATGACCTGACCTCCTCGAACGGGACGTGAGCGCGCCTGCAACGCGCGCGCCCCTGTCCGCGTTCGGGTCAACAAAGGAGGTCAGAATGTACTCAGACGATCACCGCGACCGCACCGCCGCCTGTGTGGAGTTCACCTTTCGGGTGCACTCCGACGGACGACGCGAGCGCCTGGCAACGGTGCTGGTTCGGGACCGTGACGGCATCTACCGTCCCGGCCCGCGCCATCCCACGGGAGATCTCGCGCGGTTCGTCGCGCGAGCGATCGGGGAGGCGATGGAGGAGCTCTCCCCGCGCAAGCGGATCAACCGTCGGGACGCGGTGACTGCGCCGGACAGGCGACCCGTCGCCTGGCGCAGCTAGCCCGCGCGTGTTGGGGCGGGCTGGCGCACCGCTCGCCAGCCCGCCCGGCCGAGTGGTTGCTCGGCCGCGGGGCCGGGGTCCTGGTGCGAGCTTTGGCGATTTGGTTCGGGGGGTCCGAACCAAATCGCCAAAGTTCGCGAGGGGGGCGGGGGGCGCGGCCGCGGGCGACAGCGCGGCCCCACGCCGACAAGCGCCCGCCGCGCCTCCAACAGCCCCCTCGTTTCCCGGCCGACCCACGGGGGTAGCGCTGCTGCGTGCCTCGAGCCAAGGCCGCATAGGGGCTGTGCGCCGGGCGGGCTCGCGGGTCGGCGTCGAGGAGGTCTCGGATCTGCTCCTGATCTGCTTGACGTTCGGGACGGGGGCGGTCGACGCGATCAGCTACCTCGGGCTGGGGGGCGTGTTCACAGCGAATATGACCGGGAACATCGTCCTGCTGGGGTTGGCCGCAGGAAAGGCCGCCGGGCCGCAGCTGCTGCGCTCGGCGGTCTCGCTGGTGGCCTTCGTCCTGGGCCTGTACGTGGCTTCGCGCATCGCCGGACGCGGCGAACGGCATCGGGCTTGGTCGGCGGAGGTGAAGATCGCGCTCGGGTTGGAGGCGGTGGCGCAGGCCGCCCTGCTGGCCGGCTGGCTGGCGGCCTCGGGCCGGCCCGGGATGGGGCTGAAGGCGGTGCTGGTAGCGCTGTCGGGCGTCGCGATGGGCGTTCAGACCGGCGCCGTCACGGCGCTTGGCGTGGCCGGCGTCTCGACCACCTACGTGACGGGGACGCTGACAAGCCTGGTCCGGGGCCTCGCCACCTCGAGCGGCAGTCGCCGAGACTGGCTCCGGCGAGCGCTGGTGCTGGTGGCTCTGCTGGTCGGCGCTGGTTGCTCCGGGCTGCTGATCGTCGACGCCCGCACGGCTGCTCCCGCGCTGCCGCTCGCGGTCACGTTGCTCGTGCTGGCGGTCGCGCTCTACTTGCTGCCCAGGGCGGCGTCGCCCGACCCATGACTCGCGACACTAGCTACGGTGCGCCCGATGCGGCGTACCAACTGGGCGGGCAACTACACGTACCGTGCGCGGCGCCTACATCGGCCATCGACGCTCGAGCAGCTACGCGAGATCTGTGCCGCGGCGCCCGAGCTCAAGGCTCTGGGCTCCGCGCACTCGTTCACGGACATCGGTGACTGTGCGGAGCTGGTGACGCTCGACGCGCTCGAGCCGGAGCTGAGCTTCGACCACGCCGCCGGGTGCGTCTCGCTGACCGCCAATCAAACCTACGGTGCGGTGGCGCAGGCGCTGACGGCCGAGCGGATGGCGCTCGCGAACCTGGCTTCGCTGCCGCACATCTCGGTCGCGGGCGCGGTCAGCACGGGCACGCACGGGTCAGGCGACGGCAACGGCAGCCTGTCCGCCGCGGTCCGCGAGCTGGAGCTGGTGACCTCGACCGGCGAGGTGATCTGCGCCCGACGCGGCCAGCCCGAGTTCGACGGCATGGTCGTCGGCTTGGGCGCGCTCGGAGTCCTGACACGGCTGACGCTTGATGTCGAGCCCGCCTATGAGATGCGCCAGCGCGTGTTCGAGGGGCTGAGCTGGGAGGCGCTCGTCGAGCACTTCGATGCGATCACCGGGAGCGGCTACAGCGTCAGCCTGTTCACCCGCTGGGGCGCCTCGATCGAGCAGGCATGGGTGAAGAGCCGCGTCTCGGAGGAGACCGAAACGCTCGGCGAGCGGCTATTCGGCGCCACCGCCGCGGGCGGCGAGCGCCACCCGATCCCCGGACTCGACCCAGCGAACTGCACCTCGCAGCTCGGCGCCGCCGGGCCTTGGTGGGACCGGTTGCCACATTTCAGGATGGGGTTCACGCCTAGCAGCGGCGCGGAGATCCAGTCCGAGTACCTGCTTCCTCGCCGGCATGCGGTCGCGGCGATCGATGCGATGCGTGGCCTGGGGGAGGTGATCGGGCCCGTGCTGCAGGTCTCGGAGATTCGTACGATCGCCGCCGACCGCCTCTGGATGAGCCCGGCTTACGGCCGCGACTCGGTTGCGCTGCACTTCACCTGGTCGCCTCAGCAGCAGCCGGTGGAACGGGCACTGGCAGCGGTCGAGGAGGCGCTGATGCCGCTCCAGGGACGCCCGCACTGGGGCAAGCTGTTCCTCGCCGAGCCAGAGACGATCGCCGCGGGCTATGACCGCTGTCATTCGTTCATCGCGCTGGCGGCCCAGCTCGACCCGCGTGGCGCGTTTCGCAACCGGTGGCTCGAGCGCCACCTACCGGAGGTTTGACGGGCGGGCTTACGGGCAAGCCTCAGCATGTGCCAGACCGCGGGTCCATGACCGCGATCCCCCTCGCACCCCTGCCGCCTGACGTCGCGGAGAGCGTGGCCGAGGCAGGGGCACAGCAGGTCAACCTGTACCACGCGCTGAGCCACGCGCCAGATCTGCTGCGGGCGTGGATCCACTTCGCTTGGGCGCTGCGCGGCCATACGGCTACCTCCCGCCGGCTGCGCGAGCTGATGATCCTGCGCACGGCGGCGCTGCATCACTCCCAGTACGAGTGGCATCAGCACCGGCGGATGGCGCGCGAGGTCGGCGTCACCGAGTACCAGGTCGCGGAGCTCGAGATGTGGCGTACCTCGGACGCGTTCGAGCCTGAGGAGCGCGCGGCGCTGGCGTTGACCGATGCGATCATCGCCGGTCACGTGCCCGAGGAGATCATCGGCGAGCTCGAGCGCCACTTCGACCATGCGCAGCGCGTCGAGCTGACGGTCACCGCCGCCTTCTACGCGATGGTGCCGCGGGTGCTGGACGCGCTCGCGGTCCCGGTCGAGGGGCGTGAGCCCGAACGCACCCGTCAGCGTCGTGCCGCGAGCGCTGGCTCGGACGGCGCGCTGGGGTAGCGCTCCTCCGGCGCTGGCTCCCGGCGGCGCGCCTGCGCGCCGAGCTCTCGCAGCTGGCGCTCCAGGCCGGCGAGCTGGTTGATGACCGCGACCAGATCGCCCCGGGTGGGCACCCCCCACACGCCCAGCGCTCGCTCGAGCGCATCCCGGGTTTCGGCGGTGAGCCGCCGCTGAAGCTTGAACCCCACTGCCAGTAGGTCCATGAACGCACCGCTCTGAACCCACGCCTCGGATGCCGCCGCCAGCGGCCGCTCGAACGCGTCGAACAACCGGCGTAGCACGGTGAGCGCCTAGAGCTCCTCACTGCGCTGCCGGATCCAGTCTGCGATCTGCGGGCGCGCCACCTTGGCCGCCTGCCGCCCGGCGACGAACCCCACGTGTCCGGACTCCAGGCGCAGCTCGGTGGCGTCATCCGAGCCCACCAGACGGGTCAGCGGCTCCGAGGAAGCAGCGGGGGTGATCCCGTCCTGCTCGGCGAACGCGTTCAGGAACGGGCACCCGATGTCCGCCAAGCGGACCTCTCCGCGCCCGAATGGGATCACGCCCTCGGCGAGCGCGTTGCGCCTGATCAGCACGTCGACCGTCTGGCGAAACACTCCGCCGGGGAACGGCACCTGGTCACGCGCCCATTGGCTGATCGCCAGGAACCCTTCGAGGAACTCGTCGTTCCAGAGGTTCTGGAACAGGTTGACGCTCTGGACCAGCTGATCGGTCGGCTTCAGCGTCTGAAAGCCCTCGTCGAGGGCACGTGCCGGAACCAGCCCGATGTCGTCGATCACGTCCCCGGGATCGAGACGACGCTCGCGGAACATGTTGCTCATGAAGCCCATCTCGCGGTAATCGCAGGGCGTGGCCATCACGACCAGGTTTCGGATCGGCAGCTCTGGATGTCCCGCCGTCAGCAGCAGCGTGAGCACGCCGCCGAAGCAGTAGCCGATCAGCGACACCTCCTCTGCGCCCGACTCCCGGAGCAGGGCCTGGATGGCCCCCGGGATGTAGTCCTCGACGTACGTCTCGAGCGTGTTCTCGGCGTCGGCCGCGTCCGGCGGGACCCAGTCGAGCAGGAACAGGTCGAAGCCCTCGCCGACCAGGTAGCGCACCATGCTGGTGTTGGGCAGCAGGTCGAGCACGTAGCTCTTGCTCACGAGGCTGTGGACGATCAGCACCGGCGGTCGGTACCGCGGGCCCTCGGAGCGATAGCGCCAGAGCCTCGCCTTGTCTCGCCTCCAGATCAGGTCGCGGGGGCTCTGCGCCACCGGGGGCCGGTTCTCGCCGGCCAGCACGGCGAGGCCGTTGCGGGCCCGTAGCACCTGACGTTCGAGCAGGGTGGGCGCCATCACGCCGCCTCGCTCGCCGGCGCCCGGGGCTCCGATGACCCTTGCTCGAGCTCACGCCGCAGCTCGCGCAGCTGACGCTCCACGCTGGCGATCTGATTCGTCAGCTTGGCCAGATCGGCGTGGGAGAGCATTCCCCAGGCGTGCAGCCACTGCTCGGTGGCGCGCTGGAGCTCGCCCCCGAGCCGCCGCTGCGCCCTGAACATCGCCGCGGCCAGGTCCATGAAGACGTCGCTTTGGACCCAGCTCTCGGATACCGCGGCCACCGGCCGCTCGAGGGCGTCGAATGCCTGGCGCCAGAGCGGAGCCACCGTCAGCACCTCCCTTTCAGATCGAGAGCCAAATCGGGCCGGAGCCTAGCCGATCGCCTTCTCGTGGCCTTCCCACTCGCGTTCTCGGAGCACGAACTTCTGGACCTTGCCGGTCGAGGTTCGCGGCAGCTCTCCGAACTCGATCGCGGCGGGGCACTTGAAGCGCGCCAAGTGATCGCGGCAGAAGGAGATCATGTCCTGTTCGCTGGCATCCTCGCCCTGCTTGAGCTCGACGAACGCCTTCGGACGCTCGCCCCACTTCTCGTCCGGCGTCGCCACGACGGCCGCCTCCAGCACGGATGGATGCTCCGACAGCGTCTGCTCCACCTCGATGCTCGAGATGTTCTCGCCGCCGGAGATGATGATGTCCTTGGAACGGTCGCGCAGCTCGACGTAGCCGTCCGGGTGCCACACGGCCAGATCCCCGGAGTGAAACCAGCCGCCCCGGAAGGCCTCGTCGGTCTTCTCGTCCTGCCCGTGGTAACCGATCATCACGCTGTTGCCTCGCATCACGACCTCGCCCACGGTCTCTCCGTCGCGGGGCACGTCCCGGAGCTCGTCGTCGACGACCCGCACCAGGTCGGCGCCGTGGTAGGTGTGGCCCTGGCGCGCCAGCAGCT
>JAFAZB010000374.1 GCA_019240015.1 Solirubrobacterales bacterium | reverse complement strand
GAGATTCGCGGCCAACGCCTCGCATGAACTGCGCACGCCGCTGGCGATCACGCAGACATTGCTCGAGGTGGCCCGCGACGATCAAAACCGCCGCAACGACGAACTGGTCGACCGGCTCCACGCCGTCAACTCCCGCGCGATCGACCTCACCGAAGCGTTGCTGATGCTCAGCCGCGCCGACCAGCGATCCTTCGTCCGCGAACACGCCGACCTGTCCCTGATAGCCGAAGAGGTAGCCGAAACGCTCCTCCCCCTTGCAGAAGAGCACGGAGTGACCGTCGAGACCTCCGGCGAGGCGACCCCCACGACCGGCTCACCCGCCCTGCTGCTACAGCTGACGACGAACCTCGTGCACAACGCGATCGTGCATAACCTGCCTGAACGCGGCACCGTACTTGTCACGACCAGCGCCCACCCCGAGAGCATCGAGCTCACCGTCGAGAACACGGGCGGGAAGCTCGACCCACAATTGGTCTCGACGCTGCTCGAGCCGTTTCAGCGCGGCAGCAAGCGCATCCGCACCGACCACGCGGGCGTCGGGCTCGGCCTGGCAATCGCCAACAGCATCACGCAGGCACACGACGGCACCCTCACCCTCACGCCCCGGGCCGCCGGCGGGCTCTGCGTCACGGTGCAGTTACCCGCCGCGTGAGCGCGTGATCATCTTGGTTGACGGCGCTCGTAGAGACGTCGCGCCCATAGGTACGAGGCCGCGGCGATGCCGACGCTCGATGCGACCGCGACGATTGCATGGGTGCCGACGTGGGTTCCGGTGAGCAGCCCGCGGAGGGTTTCGGTGACGGGCGTGAAGGGCTGGTAGGCGGCGAACTGGCGCAGGCCGGCCGGCATCGTTCCCGTGGGGACGAAGCCGCTGCCCAGGAACGGAAGCAAGGTCAGGAACATCGGGGTGTTGCTCGCCGTCTCGACGCTCTTGGCGGCGAGCCCGAGCGCGGTGGCCAGCCAGATGAGCGCGAACGCGAACAACGCGATCAGTCCGATCGCACCAAGCCAGCCGAGCGGACCGGCCGTCGGTCGGAAGCCGAGCGCGATCGCGACGGCGAGGACCACGGCGATGCTCGCCAGCGTTTGGATGAGGCTGGCAAGCACGTGGCCGGTGAGCACCGCGGCGCGGGCGATCGCCATCGTGCGGAACCGGTCGATGATCCCGCCGGTCATGTCCATCGCGACGACGATCGCGGTGCCCTGAACGGTGGCGGCGACTGACATCAACAGGATCCCCGGGGTGACGTAGTTGAGGTAGCCGGCGCGGCCGAGGTGCCCGCCGGCGAGGGCACCGCTGAGGCCGTGGCTGAGTTGGCCGCCGAACACGTAGACGAACAGCAGCATGAACACGATCGGCATCCCGACCAGCATCAGCGTCATCGACGGGTAGCGCCGCAGGCGCAGCAAGTTGCGCCGCAGCAGCGTCCTGGAGTCAGTGAGGGTGTAGGCCAAGCTGCTCATCCCACACCGGCCTGCTCTGCGGTCGGGTGACCGGTGACCGCGAAGAACACGTCATCGAGGTCCGGTGTGTGGATCGACAGTTGCTCGACCTCGACATCGGCATCGTCGAGCTGCGCGAGCAGCCGCCGCAACGAGCTGACACCGCCGTCGCCTGGGACCTGGAGAAGGAGCCGCTCGTCGTCGCGTGAACCGGCGTCGAGCAAGTCCACGGCGGCGCGCATCGCCTCTGGGGTGGCGAACTGCAGTTGGACGTGTCCGCCCGGGATGCGCCGCTTGAGCTCCTCGGCGCTGCCTTCGGCGACGATCCGGCCGTGGTCCAGCACCGCGATCCGGTCCGCCAGATGGTCCGCCTCATCCAGGTACTGGGTGGTGAGCAGGATCGTGACCCCGCTGGCCACCAGGTCACGGATGCTGTCCCACATCGTGCGGCGGCTGCGCGGATCGAGGCCGGTCGTGGGCTCGTCGAGGAAGATCACCCGCGGCGAGCCGACGAGGGTCATCGCCAAGTCCAGCCGCCGGCGCATCCCGCCCGAGTAGGTCGACGCCGGCCGCCGGCCGGCGTCCGCAAGGTCGAACCGCTCAAGCAGCTCCGCGATCCGGGCCTGCCCCGCCACGCGGCCGAGGTGGTGCAGGTCGGCCATCAAGCGCAGGTTTTCCTCGCCGGTCATGAGCGCGTCGATGGCGGAGAACTGCCCGGTCACTCCGATCGCCGCACGAACTCCGTCCGGGTCGCCGAGCAGGTCGTGGCCGGCGACGCTCGCTTCGCCTGAGTCAGCCTTGATCAGGGTGGACAGGATCCGCACGATCGTCGTCTTGCCCGCGCCGTTGGGACCGAGCAGTGCGAACACGGTCCCCTCGGCGACGGTCAGGTCGACGCGGTCGAGTACCGGCGCCTCGCCAAACGACTTGCACAGACCCGACGCAGTGATTGACGGCGCTCGCCCGGCGTTCATCGCCGACCCCTATGCTCGGGCCGCTGCGGCAGCTCTCCGGCGTCGACCAGGGCCGCGCGACGCTCCTCCCACCCCTTGCGCATCCGCGGTATCCACTCGAGCAGGAAGTCCGCGAACGCGGACATCTCGAGCAGTACGGCGCGGCGCTCGACCGGCTCGTCCTCCAGCACCTGCAGCCCTTCACGGACGAGCTCGCGCAGCTCCTCATACTCAGAGCTGTCCAGCCCGGTCGCATTTGGCGAGTACGTATCGATCCGGACCCGATCCATCCGCTCGCCCGCGGCCCGTGTGCGGGTCAGCAGGCGCATCGCCTCGAGCGACTTGATCGCGTTCGCGATCGCGCTCCGGCTCGCCAACAGCGCCTCGGCCAGCTCGTTGATGCTCTGCTCCGGCGGATCGCACACCGCGAGATAACCGATCAGGCGCCCAATCATGGGTGGGAACCCATACCGGCGTGCATAGAACCGCCCGAAATGGTCGGCGAACGTGAGCTCGGCGTCGATTGGCACGGACCACAGAATACACAAAAATCTGAGATCACACAAATTTGTGTGATTTGCGGTCTCTCTCACGCCGTGCGGATGGGCCACCGCGTCGTAAGTCGCCACGCCAGCTGCCTGGCGGCCTCACCGACCGCGAGCTCGAGGTCCTGCTCTCGCTCGCGTCCGGCAAGTCCAACGAGGAGATCGCCGAGGCCCTCGGGATCTCGGTCAAGACCGCGGGCCACCACGTCCAGCACATCTTCGACAAGACGGGCGCCCGAACCCGATCGGCCGCGACAGTTTGGGCGTTCGAGCGACCACCTCGTCCAAGCGGCATAGGGAGCCCTAGCGCTCGGTCGCTTCTAGTCGGCCCACCAGTCGCGCCGGCCCTCCACGTCCTCACGCGGAGCCTCGCCAAGATGAGGCGCGCCGATGACGAGGAGCTCGAGGCCCTCCGCCCCGGCCTCGTAGCCTCGCCACGCACCGGGCGGGACGCGCACCGCGTCCCATTCCTTGAGTTCGACGATCTCGTCGTCGACCTTGATCCGCCCGCTCCCGCGCAGGACCACGTAGATCTCCTCCTGCTTCTTGTGGGTATGGCCGTACGGAAAGCGATAGCCGGGCGGGACACGCTGGTAGCCCAGGCCGGAATGCTCGAGCTCGAGCGCCCGGGTCGCCAAGCGGAACTCCAGGTCCGGCGAACCATCGAACCTGGAGCCGATGTCCTCAAGGTCCTCCTTGAGGTTCCTGAGCGTGAACGGCACCGGGTGATCCTATGGCAGCCCGGGCGTGTCAGGGTGCCGTGGCGAGGGTTCGCGTGATCCTGCGTCGTCGTGGTCGGGCGAGGCCGGCTAGCGCGATGAGCGCGCATGTGACGTAGCAGCCTCCCTGTGCGTTGAGCAGCACGTTCAGTGACATGAGGCTGCTGAGAAGACCGGCCACGAGGATGCCCACGCCCTGTCCAAGGGCTTCGCCGACCTGGATCAGCGAGGTCTCGTTACGGCGGACGTAATTGCGCGACCTGGTGCTGGCAGACATATCTGGAGCGGATTGACGCCATCCGCGAGGCCTTCGGCGGTCGCTTCGTGATTCATGGCGGCCCGGTGGACGTCCAGGAGGGCCAGTTTCGCGACGCCTGATCCCGATCGAGTTTCCCGATCGCGAGCGCGCAACCGCTTGTATCAATCGAGCGTCGCTCTGACAAGATGGCGACACGGAACGCGTGCTTGGGATCGGCGGACATTTCATGCGGGCGACCGATCCGGCAGCCCTGAGTGCTTGGTATCGCGATTGCCTCGGACTGGATGTCGATGTGAACGGCGTCTGGCACCAAGAGCCCGGGCCGACCGTGTTCGCGACGTTCGAATCCGAGACCGACTATTTCGGGTCCGCCGGCCAGCAGGCCATGCTGAACTTCCGAGTTCGCGACCTGGAGGCGATGCTCGCGCAGCTGCGCGCCGGCGGAGCGGACGTGGCCGAGGAGATGCAGGGCGCGGAGGGAATCGGTCGATTCGGCTGGGTCACCGACCCCGAGGGCAATCGAATCGAGCTGTGGCAGCCCGTCTGAAGCCGGGAGGCCCGGCCGCCGGCCACACGCACCTGGGCTACGACAGCGGATGCGGCGATGTCGGTGCCGACGATCCTCGCCGGGTTATCCCGGTGACCTCCCACGCCCGAGCCAGGGCGTTGCCATAAAAAGCCACCAGGACGAGCACCAAGGCCCGTTGCAGCGCAGCACTATGGGTGTTGGTGAGGAGCGCTACGCCGAGGCCAAGCTGCGCCGAGTAGCCCACAACCGAAATCGACGCGAAGGCGAGATTCAGCCTCCGATTGCGAGAGCCGCGAGAGAAGTTTCCAGCCCGCTTTGCCCTCGGGATCAGCAGTCTGGTCGCCAGCAGGCCGATGGTCGCCATTGCGACGCTTGATAGCCCCAGGACGACCGGGCCCCCCGTCAAGGCCACGATCGAGACGAAGAAGATGTCTACCAGGACAACGAAGGCGCTCCCGGCCAAGACAGTTCGCAACTCCCGGGTTGTCGGGTTCGCGTCATCCGCGTTGACGACCGAGAGGGCGACGACCAGCAACCCCAAGATGGCGGCGGACGCGCCCGCGCTTGCGGTGAAGAAGCCTTCAAAGCGGCCCACTGCGACCCCACCCTATCCGCGGTTATCGTGCGAAGGAGCGGTGGCTGATCGCAGCCAGGCTGGAGCTCTGGCCGTGATCGACGATCAACCGATCGCCCACGGCGAGCGAGAGACGCCCGATCGGACGTCCCGGTATAGTGCACCGATCGGTGCACTATACCGAGCGCCTGGCAGACAACAGACCGTGAAGGAGACGCCGGTGTCAGCAGCCGTT
>JAFAZB010000366.1 GCA_019240015.1 Solirubrobacterales bacterium | reverse complement strand
TCCTGCGCGGGATGACCGTCTGGGTGGGTTACATGCAGGCCGCGGTCCCCTACCAGCGTGACCCTCGCTACGCCGGAGAGACGAAGTACACGATCTCGAAGATGGTGCGTTTCTCGCTCGACGCGATCTCCTCGTTCTCGCACCGTCCGCTGCAGCTGGCGACGCTGCTCGGCTTCATGATCTCGACGCTCGCGTTCATCGCGATCCCGGTGGTCGTCGTGCTGCGGATCCTCGGGTCCTACCTGCCCGGGTTCAGCGCGCTGACGATCGTCGTGCTGTTGCTCGGAGGGATCGAGCTGATCGCGATTGGGATCATCGGGGAGTACGTCGGCCGGATCTACGACGAGGTCAAGGGACGCCCCCTTTACCTGGTCCGGGCGAAGCGCAACATCCCTGAGCTGGACAGCACCGAGGCGTCGCTGCCCCCGGTGGCCGAACGGTCCCGGGTGGAGACTTCGAAGCCTATCCGCCCGCTGGATTAGGACCGAGCGACGGGTGGCCCGAGGCGGCGCTCTCACGCGAGCCGCCCGTTGCGGCTCGCAGCGGCCTCACCCCAGCGCCGGCGGCGCGCCCCGCGGCGCCGTCCACGGCCTGGGCTGCGTCGACCGCCCCCTCCAGCGCGGCGATCCGGCTCGACAAGCCCCTGATCGCGTCGGCGATCGGGTCGGGGAGGTGGACCCAGTCGGCATCCGGGCCCTCCGGTCGCCGCCCTTCGACCCGGACCGGGTGGCCGGGGTTGCCGACGACCGTCGAGTTGGCCGGCACGTCGTGGATCACCACGCTGTTGGCGCCGACCTTGGCGCCGTGACCGACCGTGATCGGTCCGAGCAGCTTCGCCCCCGAGCCGATCGTGACGTTGTCCTGCACGGTGGGATGGCGCTTCCCGGTCGCGAACCCGGTACCTCCGAGCGTCACGCCCTGATATAGCGTCACGTCATCGCCGATCTCGGCCGTCTCTCCGATCACGACGCCCATCCCATGGTCAATGAAGAAGCCGTCGCCGATCTTGGCCGCCGGGTGGATCTCGATCCCGGTCAGCGAGCGCGCCACCGCCGCGATCGTGCGCGGCAGCAGCGGCACCCCGGTGTCGTATAGCGCGTGCGCGACGCGGTGTGCCAGCAGGGCGTGGACCCCGGGCCAGGTGGCGAGCACCTCGGCCGAACGCACCCCCCGCGCCGCCGGGTCACGGCTGTGCGCGGCGGCGACATCGCGCCTGATCTCAGCGGCGGTGCGGGCGATCAGCCCGAAGCCGAGCATCGATAAAGCGTAGCGGGGGCCGTTGCGGGGCCTCGCGGGGGCCGGTGTGGGGCTTGGGGGCGAGGAGCGCGGGCCTCGGTGGGCGAGGGGGCCCGGCGCGCGGACGGGGGGCGGCGCGGGGCGCGCACCCTCCAGGCCCGCCCCTGGCCCAACCGATCATGCACGAGCCCCCAAACTGGCCCGCCGCAGAGTGAAGTGGGGATCGATGCATGTATGCAATGCACGAGCACCCATTTCGGCCCGCGGCGACTTGGTTTGGGGTCTGGTGCAGGTCCGCGCCGGGTCGCGGCCCGCGGCCGCGCAGCGAAATCGCGTCGCCACTCCCCACCCCGTGCGCCTCGCTACGGCGCGAAGAAGGGGGTCGAGACGTAGCGCTCACCTGAGTCGGGGAGGATCGTGGCGATCCGGGCTCCTCGGAGGTCGGGCCGGCGCGCGAGCTCGAGCGCCGCCCACACCGCGGCGCCGCAGGAGATCCCGCCCAGTACCCCCTCGCGTCGCGCGAGCGCCCGGGCGGTCTCGATCGCGTCCTCGTCGTCGACGGCGATCACTTCGTCTACCACCTCGCGGTTCAGGACTTCGGGGACGAACCCGGCGCCGATTCCCTGGATCTTGTGGGGACCCGGGGCGCCGCCCGACAGGACCGCCGATGCCCGAGGCTCCACTGCGACCACCAGGCACCGCGGGTTGCGTTGCTTGAGCACTTCGCCGACCCCGGTGATCGTGCCCCCCGTTCCGACCCCCGCGACGAACGCGTCGACCCGTCCGTCGAGTGCGTCGAGCAGCTCGGGGGCGGTGCGGCGTCGATGGACTTCGGGATTCGCAGGATTGGAGAATTGATCGGGCAGGAACACGTCTGGGCTGCTCGCAAGCGCCCGGGCTGCCTGCACCGCCTCGGTCATGCCTCCGAGCGACTCCGTGACCTGGACCTGAGCTCCGTAAAGGCGCAGTAACCCCTCTCGTTCGCGGCTCATTCCCTGTGGGAGCGTGAGCACCAGCTGATAGCCCTTCGCGGCGCACACGAATGCGAGCGCGATCCCGGTGTTGCCGCTGGTCGCCTCGACGATCGTGGTCCGGCCCGGCTC
>JAFAZB010000379.1 GCA_019240015.1 Solirubrobacterales bacterium | reverse complement strand
TTCACGCACTCGGCCTCGGCGCGGACCGCGCGCGGCACAGCGCCACGCAGCCAATCCGCTACGGTTCGGCGGGGAACGCCAAGATGCCGAGCGGCTTCAGTCGCCGTTGCGCCGGCGGTGACGAGATCGAGGGCGGCGCGGATGGTGCGGGCTGAATGCACCTACGCCTCCGATGCGGCTGGAGGGACTCGAACCCCCAAGGGCTTTCGCCCACACGGACCTGAACCGTGCGCGTAGACCAAATTCCGCCACAGCCGCGGGACGATGAACTTAGCAGGAGTGGGGCCCCGGAGTCGACTCCCGTTGATCGAACACATGTTCGTATGCTACGGCGCGTTCCGGACGGAAACCCCTGGAAAGCAGGTGGCCCACGCCGGCAGCCACCCCCGCGGCATCAACGGCTCGACGCGGCGCAATGTCCGCGCTTGGCGTGGGGCTGACCCCCGCGCAGCCACCCGTGGATCTGAACGCGTGATCGCAGCGCGCGGTAGCCTTGCCCGCTACGCTGAACCGGTCGGTCGCGACCGCCGTCGTTCACCCCGGCCGGGGTGGCCGCCGAGCCGCCGAGGCCGCCAATCGAGCAGCGTCTCGCCGCTATCGTCTAGGGGACTAGGACGCCGCCCTCTCACGGCGGAAACCCGGGTTCGAATCCCGGTAGCGGTACTTCAGCACCCCCCTGTTTACGGGGGTTTCGTCGTTTTGGGGGTCGTGCGCCAACCTCCACGCCGACGCGCGCGGGCTCCAAAGCGAGCAGGGTCCTCATCTCCGCTCACGAGTGCCTCAGCGCCGGCGATCCCAGCGAGCGCGACCAGGTAATTGTCGGGATCTCGGCGGACGCTCGGAGGATCGAGCCGATCGGTGAGCACCACTACCTGCGCTGCGACGTCGGCCAGGAAGAGCTGGGCGTCTTCGCCCGAGAGGCGCTTTCGGATCTGAGGTCGCGACAGCACGTCGGCGACCTCCGCCAGCAGCGACGGCGACATCACAGGCTCAATCCGCCCGTCCAGTACGGCGTTGACGATCCGCACCGACGGTGACTCTGGGGAGCGGCCCAACGCGGCCGACACGAAGGGGTTCGCGTCGGCGACGACGCGCATCAACTGGCGGCGCGGCGTGCTGCTCGCGCGGCCTCTAGCTCCTCACGGGCGAGCGCCATCGCATGGTCGTCGTCCAGGTCGCTCTTTGACTGGTTGGAGATCCAAAGGGAGGAGCCTCCGCAAGAACCTGCGAGGCGAGGTGCCTCAGTGTCGTGTTGACGGATGTCACGGCTGCTTGCTGAGACCCTGCTGATTCCCGCCGCGCGTCGAGCGCGCTTCCCGGCAGAGCATGACCGCGCCCGGGATCACGGGAGGGGCCTGTCCAGGCAGGAATGCGGTGTCGGTGGGGCCCGCCCCTCGGACACCACTCCGCCGTGGTCCTGCGGGGAACAGGCTCCAACGAAGGGGCCGAGCGCGCGATAGTTCCGCCCGGACTATGCCTTTGGCGGCACGGCGCTTGGGGGGATGTTGGCGTTCAGGGAGAAGATGTTCTGCGGGTCGTATTTGTCTTTCAGCGCGACGAGCCGATCGAATTTCTCCTCACCGAACGAGGCCCTAAGCCGGCGGCGGCCTTCGTCGGGCTCGAGGAAGTTTGGCGGCGCTTTATCCACAGACCATGGTCGCATCGACTCCATGAACGCGCGGGCCCATTCGATCTCCCGGGCTTGTTCGTTGCGGTCCCAGGAGAGCGCTTCGCAGAAGTACATCCACTTGGTGTCGGGGATTGTGAGCGCCATCGCGTTCTGATCCATGCGGGCGACAGCACCCCCGAGCGGGCACAGGATGACTTGTGAGAACGGCGAAGTCGTTCCGGACGCCTCCGCCACGAGTTGGTCGATCGCCGCGTCGGGCAGGTGGGGCAGATAGTCACTTTTGGCGTAGTCGTTGATCCCCCAGGGGAACCCTCCATCGATCATCTGCTGCACGGCGACATACGGCATCGGCTGGACCATCGTCAACAGCGGCTCGCCCCATTCGAGCAGCGGTCCGAACGCGCGCGGACCGTCGTCCGG
>JAFAZB010000278.1 GCA_019240015.1 Solirubrobacterales bacterium | reverse complement strand
CGTAGTGAGCGAGTAGCGCGAGGGCGTAGACCAGCCGTTGGATGTGGTGCGCGTGCGTCCTTGCCTCGGCCGCGCCGGTCTTCCAATCAAATGCCACGGCGCATTGCTGGTTGGCTTCATACCAGGCGTCGATGACACCTCGGTAGTAGCCGTGAAGGGCAAAGGCGTCCTCGACCTGACGCGGGCGGGCAAGCAGTTGACGGTAGGAGTCTGACGCGGCGGCCCGGTCGAGGCACGACCTTGTCTCTCCGGGTGGCTGGGCGTGCGCCCCGGCGCCCGGGTCGCCATCGCTCAGTGCTCGCGCAAGCGCAATGTGCACGGCGCGACCTGTGCTGAGCGGGTGGGGCTGGGCGTCAACGGCCATCGAGAAGGCGCTCAAGGCGGGTCGGGGATAGAGGCGGTGAAACCAGCGGTCGCGGCTGCTCGACGGCGAGCCGAACCGCGGGTACGTGGGACGCTGTCCTCGCTGAAGGCGGCCGCGGGGTGAGCGGCGACGTCAGGCGCGTGACTGCGTCCGGGTGACGCTGTTCGGCCTCGGCGATGGCGGTGTGCAGGTGCGAGAGCTCCAGCGGCCATCGCCCGCGTGGGTCGGCGGCGACCACGGTCAGCCGGTCACGGGCTCGGGTCACGGCGACATAGTCCAGACGGAGCCCCTCAGCCCTCTCCCTGGCCCAAACGTCGCTCAGAATTTCGCTGTAGACCGGGTCGCGCAGCCGCTTGAGCGGCCTTCCGTCGGCTTCGGCTGCCTCCCGGTCGCTGCGGCTGGCGACTTTGTTTGAACCGTCGTCGAGAGCGAGGTCCGCGACGCCGACGCTCACCGTCGTTGATGACTGTGGCTCGACGAGCACCGGGCCCGGCGGCCGTCCCGCGCGCCGCAGAAAGTAGGGCAGGAGGACCGACTCCCACTCAAGGCCCTTGGCGTCGTGGACGGTCAGGATGACGATGCCCTTCGTGCGCCAGCGCGGGTCGGGCTCCGGTCCGCCCGCGTCACCGGATTGCGTAAGCCTGCGTAGCTCATCCAGTGTGAGGTGCTCGCGCTCCTGCTCTACGACTTCCAGCAGCGCGAGCAGTGCATCGGCCTCGATGCCGTCCGTCTGCCGTTGCATCAGCTGGGTGACCAGGTCGAGGTTCTCGACGATGGCGCGCAGCCGACGGCCAAGCGGCACGCCGGGGCTCATCTCGCTCAACTCCTCGTGGCGGCGGAGGAAGCCGGCGCCAAATCCGGCGTTGCCGTTCGCCTCGCAGAGCGCGACGTCGAGCGTCTCGTACGTGCCGAGCGCGGCGACCGCCCCGCCCTCCAGACCGGCCAGCTGCGCCAGCACCGGTGCGACGGAGGCCGGGACGACCGCGGGGCCCATCAAGTCTTGCGCGTAATCGAGCAGCGCGGCCACCGCAATCGACTTACCGAGGTACCGGCGGGCGTTCCAGCGCACCGGTAGTGACAGCGCTCGTGCTGCTTTGACGACCCGCCTGACCTCGTCGTTGGTCCGGCACAGCACCGCCGTGGTGGCGGGGGCGCAGGCGGAGGACTGCTCCTCCGCGACGAGCAGCGCGATTGCCCGCGCGAGCTTGTCGTCATCGTCGGTGGGCAGGACGCCTCGCCGCACCGTTCCGACGGCCTGGCGGTGGTGCTGCTGCGTAAGACGTCCGGGCACCGCCAGAGCGTTCGCCACCGTCACGATGCTGCAGGCGCTCCGGTGGTTGACCACCAAGCTCGCTCCCTGAGGAAGCGCCGCCAGCGGCGAGGAACCGGCGTGACGAAAACCGTAGATGCGCTGCGCGTCGTCTCCAACGAGGACGAGCTCACCGTTGCGGGCCAGATGACAGCAAGCCTCCAGCTGGATGCGGGTGAGGTCCTGGGCCTCGTCCACCAGCAGCAGGTCGACCTCGCACTCAGACGTCAGCACCGCGTCCAAAATGTCGTGTGAGTCGGCGACCGGACCGCCTCGGGCACGCTTCAGCAACTGGTAGTTCACAAGGTAGGACCGGAGCACTTCGGCGTAGGCGGCGGGGCGGCCAGACCAGCTATTGGTGAGCTGCCATCTCTGTGAGTCGACTCCGGCGTTGCGAAGCGCCTCGCCGTGCTTGACCAGCGTCTGCACAAGCTCATCCTTGGCGCCATCGCGTCCGGACGTGTGGAATAGGGCAAGCAGGTCATCGAGCTCGCCGTCCTTCAGAGGCTCAAGCGCCCTGCCAGCTGACTGCTCCTGGAGCAGCTGCACCCGCCACCCGTAGAGGACCGGCATGTGCGCGGACTGACCCGGGGTCGGCTCTACCCGAGCGTCGAGCAGCTTCGGGAGTTCGGCGTCAAGGGTCCCGATGCGCGCCCGCGACAGCTGCTCGGCCCCGCGGCCTCCTGCTCGCCCTGCGGCGCGCTCTTTTAGTTCCTCCCCGGCGCTGCGTGTGAACGTGAGCACGCAGCAGCGTTCGGGCTCAAGACCGGCCGACATGATGCGGTCGACCAGGGTTGCGATGAGCAACTCCGTCTTGCCGCCACCGGCGCCGGCGCACACCGCTAGCTGGCTCGGCAGCGACGCCGGGCGCGGCAGCGCTGCCGTGCCCGGTGACGGGAACTGCCGGCCGTTGGTCTGGCTCATCATGCCTGCCGGCTCTCCGTGCCGGTTGCAGTTGGACCGTCGATGCGGACAATTGCACCGGCGCAGACCGCATAGGCGCTGGCGAGCAGCGCCGGGTCGCGGCGCTCGACCGCGTAGGGCACGATGGTGGTCTCGGCCGCGTGCACCCCCGCGCGGGAGGTGCGAGTCACGCGCACGCCGTCGGGCTCGCCGGTGGTTACCCACCGGGGGGTGAACGAGCTTTCAAGCCACTGCGTCATCGACGTCGCCGTGGGCGCGGTCCGTGCGGCCCGTTCGAGGACGCGCTCGGCCAAACCGGGGTGGAGCTCGCGGCCCGCGCACCGCGTGGAGACGG
>JAFAZB010000123.1 GCA_019240015.1 Solirubrobacterales bacterium | reverse complement strand
TACGTCAGCTCCTTCGGGGGCCCGGCCGCCCCCACCGCCGACCCCCAGCACGGCGACCTCGCCCTCGGGCTGCACGAGTTCACGCTCGACTGCGCGGGCTGTCATCAGGTGGTGGGTCGCGGCGGACTGACGCTCGGAGCCCAGGTGCCGAACCTGCAGCAGGCCACCCCGCTCCAGATCGCCGAGGCGGTCCGGATGGGCCCGTACCTGATGCCGCACTTCGACTCCAAGCAGATCGACCAGCATCAGCTCGACTCGATCGCGCGATATGTGCTGTGGACGCGCCATCCCGATGACGCCGGGGGATGGGGGATCTACAACATCGGCCCGATTCCCGAAGGCATGGTGGCCTGGTTCCTGGCACTCGGCGCGATCGTGATCGTGGCGCGGCTGATCGGCGAGCGCACGGCATGAGCCGCGTCGGCAAGGCGCTCGGGGCCCTGGTCGCGCTGCGCGCCCTGTGGCGCGGCGCGGCGCGGCACGATCCGCCGCCCACACCGCCGGAGTCCGACATCGACCCCTCGGAGCGCAACGTCCCGGCGAACCGCAGGGCGGAGACGTTGGTGGCCGTGCTGCTGGTGCTCGCGGCGTTGCTCGGCTTCGCCTTCACCGCGATCTATGTCCTCCTGCAGACCAACACCCAGCTGCTGGGGCTCGCGATCGGAGGGATGCTTGCGCTGCTGGCGGCGGCCGCGATCGTGGCCGGCAAGTTCGTGGTGGTCCAGGAGACGCATGTCGAGGAGCGTGCGGCGCTGCTGGTGGAGGAGCAGGCCGAGGACCTGGCGCGGACGATCGAGGCGGGCGGCGAGGGCATCTCGCGCCGCGCGCTGCTGGCCGGGGCGGGCGGGGTGGCCGGAGCCGCCGCGCTGACCGCCGCGGCGACCCCGCTGGCGTCGTTGGGCCCGCGGCTGCACCGGATCCACACCACCCCCTGGCGAGCCGGGGTACGGCTCGTGGATGATCAGGGGCGGCCGTACCCGGCCGACGAGATCCAGGTGGGCACGTTCTACACCGCGCTACCCGAGCACGGCGACCCGGAGAACTTCGGCTCGGGCCTGGTGGTCGTCAGGCTGCTTCCCTCGCAGATCCACCTGCCGGCAGCGCGGGCCGGTTGGGCTCCCCAGGGGATCCTCGCGTACTCGAAGATCTGCCCGCACGCGGGTTGCGCGATCTCGCTGTATCGCTATCCCACCAACCAGCCCACCAGCGCCGGCCCGGCGTTCACCTGTCCCTGTCACTACTCGAGCTTCTCTCCCGGCGACGGCGGCCGGCTGATCTTCGGCCCCGCCGGGCGGGCGCTCCCGCAGCTGCCGCTGACGATCGACGCGCAGGGATATCTGCGCGCCGCGGGTCCCTTCCACGAGGACATCGGCCCCTCGTGGTGGAACGTCCACCGGTCTGAGTCGTGAGGCTGCTCGACCGCTACCTGCACCGCCGGTTCGTGCGGGGAATCCGCTTCACCGAGCAACGCCTCGGCGCCTCGAAGGGCGTCAAGGCCGCACTGCGCTACGTGTTTCCCGACCACTGGTCGTTCCTGCTCGGAGAGATCGCGCTGTACGCGTTCATCGTGCTGGTCGGGACCGGGATCTTCCTGACGCTCTATTACATCCCCGGCGATTCGCAGGTGATCTACCACGGGCCCTACGCCCTGCTCGCGGGCGAGCAGATGTCCGAGGCCTACCGCTCGGTGCTCGACCTAAGCTTCAGCGTCCCGGCGGGACTGCTGCTGCGCCAGGTCCACCACTGGGCAGCCGACGTGTTCGTCGCCTCGATCGTGCTTCACCTGGTGCGGGTGTTCTTCACCGGTGCGTACCGCAAGCCGCGCGACCTCAACTACTACATCGGCCTGCTCATGCTGATGCTGGCGATCCTCGAGGGGTTCGCGGGCTACTCGCTGGCCGATGACCTGCTCTCCGGGATGGGCCTGGCGATCGCCTATTCCGTGGCGTTCTCGATCCCGTTCGTGGGCGCCCAGCTGGCCTATCTGATCTGGGGCGGACCGTTCCCGGGGTCGAGCGCCTTCCTGCCGCGGCT
>JAFAZB010000066.1 GCA_019240015.1 Solirubrobacterales bacterium | reverse complement strand
ACACGATTGGAGGGACGGTCAACAGCTGCGGTGCACCGCCGGTGCTGGGAACGCTGGACGGGCTGAGCGGCACCGTGACCGGCGCCTGACCGACGCTCGTCGGGGTTGCGGGCGTCGAGCCGGGGGACGCCGGCGTGCCCGAAGCCGGGGTCGTGAGCACGGTCGTTCCCCCGCTCGCCGCCGCCGAGAGGGCTGGCGCGGAGCTCGCCGGCGCGGACGCCAGCGGCGCCGCAGCCTGGGTCAGGCTCGCCGTGGTGGTGGTGACGGTCGAGACCACACGGCCGGTAGATGTATTGGCGCTCGGCGTGGACTTGCCGGAACCGGAAGCGGTCGACGAAGCCGTCTTGGTCGCCGATGTCGCCGCTTGCGTCACGGACGTCGCGGGGGCGGCCGGCTGCGTCGCGGGCTGTGCTGGAGCCGCCGTCGGGGCGGGGGTCGCGGCCTGCGCGACGGTCGTGGTCGCGCCGCTCACGGCCGAGGTGACGGCCCCGGGCACCTGGGTCACGGTGGAGGGCAGCGCGAGGGCTTCTGCGCGGCCCCCGAGCGAAGCCAGCGCGAGCAAAGTGCACAAGCTTGCCCACCGCAACCGCTTCATCAGCGGCCAGGGTACCCATAAAACTGGGGCGGAAACGCGCCTTGAGCAGATTTAAGGGGTGTTTTCACCCGCTGTGAGAGGTTGTCCATTCACCGGCCAAGGAGGAACGAGCATGGTTGCGCTGAGCCCGATCGAGTTGGAGCTGTGCGAACGGTCCCGCTGGGATTTCACCGATCTGAGCGCGCTGTACATCAACTGCACGCTCAAGCGCTCCCCGGAGCTCTCGCACACGCAAGGGCTGGCGGACCGCTCGATCGCGGTTATGGAGCGCCTCGGCATCGAGGTGCAGTGCTTGCGCGCCGTCGATCACGAGATCGCCACGGGCGTGTGGCCCGACATGACCGAGCACGGTTGGGAGCTCGACGAGTGGCCCTCGATCTTCGAGCGAGTGATGGCCTCGGACATCCTCGTGCTGACCTCGCCGATCTGGCTCGGTGAGAAGTCCTCGATCTGCACCAAGGTGATCGAGCGGCTGTACGGCAACAGCCACCTACTCAACGAGCACGGCCAATACGCCTATTACGGTCGCGTGGGCGGCTGCATCATCACCGGCAACGAAGACGGCGGCAAGCACTGCGCGATGAACATCCTCTACTCGCTCCAGCATCTCGGGTTCGCGATCCCACCCCAGGCTGACGCAGCCTGGATCGGCGAGGCGGGTCCCGGGCCGAGCTACCTGGATCCTGGCTCGGGGGCTCCCGAGAACGACTTCACCAACCGCAACACCGCGTTCATGACCTGGAACCTGCTGCACCTCGCGCGGCTGCTCAAGGACGCCGGCGGGGTCCCAGCGCACGGCAACCAGCGATCGGCGTGGGAGGCCGGCTGCCGGTTCGGCTACCCCAACCCCGAGCACCGCTGAGCCCGCTGACCGCCACCCGCCGCTTAACCGCTCCGCGCGGCGGTCGTGGCCGGTGTCCAACCTGCTCTCGCGGCCGTGTCCACGATCTCCTGCACGATCCTCGGCCACAGCACCCGGGGCATCCCGTGACCCATCCCCGGGATGATCGCCAGCCTGGCGCCCGGGATCGCCTCGGCCGTCGCCCGCCCCCCCGACGGCATCACGAGCGGGTCGGCGTCGCCGTGGATGACGGTCGTGGGCACGTCGAGCTGCCTCAGCAGCGGGGTGCGATCCGAAGCGGTGAGCACCGCCGCGAGCTGCCTGGCCGAGCCCGCGGGATGCAGCCCGCGCTCGAAGCAGCGCGCCGCCAGCGCCCTGGTCTCCTCCGGATCCCCGGGGTAGCGTCGCGAGCCGATCGCCTTGAAGGTGGCGACGAAGTCCTCGATGTAGCCCTCGCGATCCATGCGCGGCCGCCGCAGCATGCGCAGGTAGAGACGCGGATGCGTCTGGCCGGCTTTCCGGCTGCCGGTGCTCGACATGATCGAGACCAGCGAGGAGACCCGCTCGGGGTGGCGGATCGCGAGCCACTGGGCGATCATGCCTCCCATCGATGCGCCCACCACGTGGGCCTGGCGTACCTCGAGCTGGTCGAGCAAGCCCGCCGTGTCGTCGGCCATCTGCTCCAGCGAGTACGACGCGCCACGCGGGTCACGCAAGATCAGCTGCCGCTGGCTGGGGATCGGGGCATCCCGCAGGATCGAAGAGCGGCCAACATCGCGGTTGTCGAACCGGATCGCCCAGAAGCCACGCTCGGCGAGCTGCTCACATAGCTCGTCGTGCCACAGCACCATCTGCGAGCCGAGCCCCATCACCAGCAGCAGCGGGGGTGCGTCCTCGCTCCCGAAGGTCTCGTAGCACAGCTTGATCTGCCCCAGCCGCACGAAATGCTCGCCCGAGGAGCTCACGGGCACACGGTCGGGGTCGCTGGGAGCCGCCATCGCCGCTCCATCATGCCGGGATCAGCGGCGGGATAGCCGGCTCGCGGGCTGGATGGCTCGGGGGCGGCTCACCCCCGGCGCCGGAGCGCCAGGCCCGTGATCAGCTCGCGCACGATCCGGTCGGCGACCAGCGCGGTGATGTCGGCGGACCCGACCGCGGTCGGGATCACCTCGACCACCTCAGCCCCGACCAGCTCCACCCGGGAGGCGATTTCCCGCACCGCCCACAGCAGATCTGCGCTGGTCATGCCCCCTGGCTCCGGCGTCCCGGTGCCGGGGGCGAACCCCGGGTCGAGCGCGTCGATGTCGATCGACACGAACACGGGTCCGGCGCCCGCCACCTCGATCGCGCCGCCGGTGACCGCGCGGATCCCCCGGTCTCTGACCTCGTGCATGAAGATGCTGGTGATGCCCTGCTGGGCCTGCCAGGCGAACTCCCGCTCGCCCGGCCAGTAGCCGCGCAGGCCGAGCTGGACGTAGCGGCGCGGCGCAACGTGGCCATCGCGGACCAGCCGGTACATGGGCGTCCCGTGCGACCGGCTGGCGCCGAACACCTCCGTCCCGGTGTCGGTATGGGCGTCGAAATGGATCAGCCCGACCGGGCCGTGCCGGCGAGCGCAGGCGCGGATGTCGGGCTCGGCGATCCCGTGGTCGCCTCCCAGCACGATCGGGATCGCGCCGCGCTCGAGGACCAGCGCCACGGTCTCCTCGATCGCATCGTGCGTCCGCAGCGGATCGGCGGGCACGACCGCCGCGTCTCCGAAGTCGACCACCCGCAGCTCCCCGATCCCGTCGATCCTGGCCTCCAGATGCGGACCCGGTGGGCAGCTCGCGGCGCGGATCGCGCGCGGGGCGAACCGGGCGCCCGGGCGGTCGGAGACGAGGTCATCGGTGGGGGCTCCGACGATCACGACGTCGGCTCCCGCGAGCTCAGCCGGGTCCTCGGTGTAGCTAACTCCGGAGAAGGTGAGCAGGCCCGCGTAGTCGGGCTTCTCCCCGTACCGCTGCCAGCGCTCCAGTGGATCGATCACGTCGGCCCTCAGCGCAGAAAGACCGCGAAGAAATCACGGTCGTCCGGACTCAGGTAGCGCTCCGGCCCGCGGGTCATTCCCGGCAGCAGGCTGCTGGGCGCCTGGCCGCCTGGTTGGCCGTAGCTGATGAACGTCACCCAGTAGGAGTTGATGTCGAGCTCCATCGCCCGCACCGCGCCCGCCCGGATCAGGATCTCCGCGAGCGAGCCGACGGTCTGGTCGTTGGCGGCCGCGTAGATCAGATTGCCGTGGGCATCGACGCCGATTCCCGAGCGCCACACGCGGACCGCGTTCCCGAGCGTCGCTCCCCACTGCGGCCCGTCGCTGAGATTCGGATTCGGCTGGCCGTCCTGCACGATCAACGGCAGGTTCTGGCGCGCGAAGTCGACCTCGGGCGGCGCCTGACTGCCGCCGGCCCAGCCCTGCACGTCGACCCGGCCGTCGCGGTAGCTCACCAGCGTCGCGAGGCCAGGTTGGAGCGGCGCGTACGTGACCCCGTCGAGCGCAACTCCGCCTCCCGAATCGCTGAGCTTGAAGGCGCTGTTGAAGGTGGCCAGCAGGCGCGAACGGGAGCCCGGCTGCACCTCCATCGCTCCGCGGGGGACGGGTGCCGAAGGCTCGAGGCGCCCGGGGTAGAGCGAGATCGTGGTGCGTGCGGTATCGATCCACGCGACCCCGGCGACCATCTGCGGGTAGCTGGGATCGCTGCGGAACTGGGCGATCTGGACGGGGGCCGCGCCCCCGGTCCAGCTTTCCGTCGGCACCCATGTGCCCTCCCCGGGCAGCGGCGGCGAGATCACGGGCGCGATGTCCGGCGGATGGACCGCGGTGGGCTCGCCGACACGACGGGCGAGCGGCAGGCTGCGCAGCGCCGGTCCTCCCGTCGACGGTGCGCTGAGCGAGTAGTAGATCCCCTCGACTTGCGAGGCGATGCGAGCCGCGCCGTGGTCGCGGAGCCACTCGAAGGATCGGATCACGAAGCTCGAGTTGGACGCGCCCGTGACCGTGGTCAGATAAGAGACGGCGATCGGAATCGCACACAGGCACAGTGCGATCGCCACGATTCGCCGCGCCCGTCGCCAGGGGCTCAGGCGCGGCGGGAGCGCCGAGCGCAGCGGGCGGCGAAGGGGCGTGGCGTGAGCGTGCATGGTGCGTCCATCGAGGCGTTCGGAACCCGTTTCGCGGGGCGGCGGGCCTCTCCTGCCGGCCGGCGCGGCCAGGCTGAGAGAAATCTCAACGCTGCGCGGAGGCGATCGGGAGCGGGCGGCGAAGGAGAGAACCGCCCCAATCCCGTCCCGTTGGGAGTGCGAGCTGAGCCAGCCGGCCCGTCGATACCAGCAGCCGCTCCCGCCGCCAGCGCGGGCCGTGCCGGCGAGCGCCGGCCGCCGATCTCGATCGCAGGCGCGGGCGGGTCGCATCGCGCGTCGCCGCCGCCAGCAGCATCTCCGCCGCCTGCGCCGCGATTTCCTGACCGACGCCGCCGTCGCGGTGGTGCTCGCGATCATCGCCCTGACGATGTCGGCCGGGCTTGGCGTCGTCGCGATCCTCGAGCTCCCGGTGGCCGCACTGGTGCTCGCCACCGTGATCGCGGAACGACGGGTGCGCCGGAAGCGAAAGCCGGCTCCGCGACGGCGAGCCCAGCGGCGCTGATCAGCGGCTGGCGAGGTCAGCCAAACGCTTGCGCGACCGCGCGGCGACGCTGCGCCTCGAGCCGCGAGAGCTGTAGCTCGGCGCGCCCGATCAGTCTTGGCAGGTCGATCTCGGCCAGCTCGGGTCGCTCCGCTTGGAGCTCGGTGAGCGAGCGCCACAGCGCGAGCTTGCCGCCGGCGACCCCGGCACTAGCGAAATCCCTGGGCAGCGCCGTCGCCGATCGTGGAGACTGCCCGCAACACGCAGTCGAGCGCGAAGGAGGGAGCAGATGATCGTGATGTTGAGCGCCAGGCGGCTGAAGCCGGGCGCCTGGGAGCAGTTTCGGCGGGCCTGGGATCCAGGCACCAATCCCCCGCCGGGATTTCAGCGCGCCTACCACGCGCGGAACATCCGGGACGAGGACGAGGTGATCTCGTTCGGGCTGTTCGAGATGAGCGAGCAGGAGTATCGCCAGTGGCGAGGCGACTCCGACTCACGCGAGAACGAACGCGTCGACGCGATGTCGGCGTTCGTCGAGAACGAACACCTCGCCGGCGTGTACGAGGTGATCGAGGAAGTCGAGCCCTAGCGCGGCGCGGCGCGGCTGGGGCGGGCGGCGAGCGGCGGGCGGCGATGGCTGCGAGCGGCGGGCGGCGATGGAGATTTCTCGGTCTATACCTGAGAAATCTCCATCGCGCCGCGCCGCGCCGACGCGCCGGGCGCGCCGCGCCGGGCGCCCGCCGCGCGCGGGCGCGCGCGCGCGCCTAGCGCTCGAGCGGGGTGGACGGCTCCCAGTCGGCGCGCGGGTCGGGCAGCGGCGTCAAGCGGGCTTCGACATCGTGGCGCCGTGGCTCGAGCCAGGGCGGCAGGATGATCCGCCGCCCGAGCTCCTCCACCGGCCCGTCGATGGTGAACCCGGGCTCCTCGGTCGCGAGCTCGAACAGGACCCCGCCGGGCTCACGGAAGTACAGCGAGTGGAAGTAGTGGCGATCGATGATGCCGCTGTTCGGCACCCGGGCCTCGTTCAGCCGCTCGAGCCAGGCACCCTGCTCGGCGTCGGTCGTGTACCAAGCGATGTGATGGACCGAGCCGCCACTCTGGCGGCCCGGGGCGTCCGGCGGCGGGTCGAGCGCGATCCAGCCGCCGCGCGAGGCGCCGCGCAGCTCCCACAGCTGATCCGAGCGCGGCGCGGCGTCGAGCAGGCGCTCGAGCAGCATCGCGGTCAGGTCCGGGCGGTGGCTGTACGCTCGCACTCCCTCGAAGCCTTGGAGCGCGAGCTCGCTCGGGATCTCCGGATGCTCAGCGACCAGCGGCTCGTCGGTGACCCCGCTGACCACGAGCTCGTGACGCAGTCCTTCGAAGTCGGCGAACTCCACGGAGCTCGGCGAGCGCTCCACCTCCGACCCCTCGCTCGACAGACGTCGCGCCCAGAACTCGAGCGCCTCGGGCGTGGCGACCCGCCACACGATCCGGTGGACCATCCCGGCGCCCGGCCGGCCCGGGGTCGCCCCGGGGTATTCGAAGAACGTGAGGTCGGCGCCGGGTCGAGCGAGCTCGTCTCCGTAGAACAGGTGGTAGACGCTCGGATCGTCCTGGTTGACCGTCTTGGCGGTCAGCCGCAGACCGAGCACGCGGGTGTAGAAGTCCAGATTTCTTCGCGCGTCACCCGTGATCGCGGTGATGTGGTGCAGGCCGTTTAGTCGCATGGCGACTCCCGGGGTGGAGGGTTGATACTGCCGAGTATAGCGAGGTAGTTGCGGGGTCAAGTATCCGTGCAGATGATCACATCGAGCGTGCGTGGGCCGTGAACACCCGCCACGCGCACCATCTCGATGTCGACCGTCGCGGACGGGCCCGAGACAAACGTCAGCGGCCGCGTCGGTTCCAGCAGCGAGATCGCCTCCGGCACCGAGCCGACCAGCTGGCTGGCTTTGACGACGCACAGGTGGTAGTCCGGCACCAGCGTGAGCGCTCGTCGCCCCATCCCCGCCGAGCCGTCGAGCACGATCGACCCGGTCTCTGCGATCGCGACCGCACACGTCGTCAGGACCCCATCGGCTCCGTCGAGCTCGTGTGGATCGAGCGGCGGCTCGTCGCGCAGCGGATCGCTCTCGGCCA
>JAFAZB010000490.1 GCA_019240015.1 Solirubrobacterales bacterium | reverse complement strand
GGGTGCCGGTTTCACACTCGCTGCCCCCGCGCCACCGAGGTCTGCCGGACCGTCGAGCCGCAGCTGACCGAGTATTCCGGCGGGCATCTGGCGGCCTGCCATCACCCACAGCACGTCAGCGCGCAGGAGATCGAGCGCGCTACCCGCTCGCCTGCCAGCCCGCTGACTGCCGGGGATCAAGCGCCAGAGGGTTAGTAGATCCGGGGGGTCGCCGCGAGCAGGTAAGGGGTCGAGCGCCCCCAACTAAGGGGTAACCCGGGCCGATCGGCAGCGTTCGCCCGATGCGGGCGCCGGCGTCTCACTCCATCCTGGGAGCACGTGGATTCGACCAGAAGGAGCGTTCCATGCACCCCCAGCTCAGCGCCGCCGTCGCCGCGACCCACGTCCAGGATCTCAGGGAGGCCGCCGATCGCCACGCCGTCGCGGACGCCCTCCGGGCCAGATCTCCCGGCCGCCTCAAGCGATACTTCTCGCATGCGGGCGCGGCTCACCTCAACCCACTTCGTCGGTCGGGCGGCCGAGCTCGGCGAGCTCGAGCGGGCGCTGGGCGAGGCGGCCGGCCATCGCCCGGCGCTGGTGCTGCTCGGCGGTGACTCGGGCGTCGGCAAGACGCGTCTCGTCGGCGAGCTCGAGCGCCGTCTCGGCGACCCCGACCAAGGCACGGACCCACCGCCGCTGCTGCTACGTGGCGAGGCCGTCGAGCAGGGCAACGGCGAGCTCCCCTACGCGCCGCTACTGAGCGCGCTCAGGCCGCTGGTACGCGGACGGCACCCGGCGCTCGACGCGCTGGCGCCTGGGAGCCGATCGCAGTTGGCCGCGCTGCTGCCCGCGCTCGCCGATCGGTCCGAGCCTTCCGAGAGTCACGAGCCCTCGGCGCAGCTGCGCCTGTTCGAGGCGGTGCTCGAACTGCTCGACCTGCTCAGCGAGCAGCAGGTCGTCGCCCTGATCCTCGAGGACATGCACTGGGCCGACCGCTCGACGCTGAGCTTCGTGGCATTCCTCGCGCGCAGCCTGCGCCAGGAGCGAGTCGTGCTGATGCTCACCTACCGCAGCGATGAGCTTCACCGGCGCCATGCACTGCGTCCCCTGCTCGCGGAGCTCGAGCGGCTCGAGCGCGCTCGCCGGCTGGAGCTGCCGCCATTCGACCGCGCCGAGCTGGCCGAGGCGCTCCAGGACATCCTCGGCGATCCGCCCAGCGAGCAGCTGGTCGAGCGGCTGTTCGCGCGCAGCGAGGGCAATCCGCTCTACACGGAGGAGCTGCTCGCGGCCGGGCTCGACGGCCGCGGAAGCGCGCCTCAGAGCTTGCGCGACGCTTTCCTGCTGAGGATCGAGCGGTGGTGCTCGGCGGATGCCCAGCTCGCGGTCCGCGCGATCGCCGTTGGCCGGGCGCTGCCCGAGTCGATGATCGGCCGGCTCACCGGGCTCGGGCACGAGGCGCTGCACCTGGCGCTGCGGGAAGCGATCGCAGAGCAGGTGCTGGTTGCGTCCGACGACGGCCGGCTGTCGTTCCGCCACGCGCTGCTGCGGGAGGCCGTCTACGACGACCTGCTCCCGGGCGAGCGCAGCGAGCTGCATCTCGAGCTCGCGCGCGCGTACGAGCGGCAGGTCGACGAGGCCGGGGAGCGTGATGTCGAGCTGGCGAGTGCGATCGCGCATCACTATGCCCAGGCGGGCGATCAGCCGGCGGCGCTACGTGCAGCCGTCCAGGCGGCGCTGGCGGCACGGAATGTGCACGCCTACGGCGACGCGGCGGACCTCGCCGAGCGCGCGCTGGAGTTGTGGCCTCGGGTCCCGGACGCCGAGCAGACGATCCCGCTCGACCACGTCGAGCTGCTGACGATCACCGCCTCCGCGCACGGGATCGCCGGCGATCGGGCGCGCAGCGAGGTGCTGTGGCGCAGCGCGCTGCGCGAGCTCGATCCCGAGCGGGATCAACGCCGCTACTCGGCCGTGCTGGCCAGTCTGGCCAGGGTGCAGTGGTCGCTCAACCGGGGGGAGGAGGGCGTTCGCACCGCTCAGCGCGCGCTCGCGATGCTCCCCCCCGGCGAGGCCAGCCGGGAGCGGGCATCGCTGCTGGCCTGGCTGGCGCGCACGCGCCACCTGCGCGGGCGCTACCGCGATGCGATTCGGGACGGCGAGGAGGCGCTGGCCACCGCACGGTCCGCGGGCGACCGCCAATCCGAGAGCGAGGTGCTGAACACGCTCGGCATGACCCAGATCATCCTCGGCCAGATCGATCCGGGGGTCGCGAGGCTGCGGCGGGCGATCGAGATCGCGCGCGAGGACGACGACGTCGACGGCGTCGCGACCGCCCACGCGAACCTCGCGGACGTGCTCAGCCTGGTCGGGCGGACCGAGGAGGCGCTGGCGATCGCCCAGGAAGGCCTGGCCGCCACGCCCCGGCGTGTGACCCGCAGCCACGACTGGATGCGGCTCACGGTCTCCGAGCTGTCATTCGAGCTCGGGGACTGGAGGGCGGCGCGCGCCGCCCTCACCGCCCCGTCCTCGCAGCTGGCAGGAGTGGTGCTGATCTTCAGCCGGCTGCGCGAAGCGGATCTGGCGCTGGGCGAGGGGGACGAGGCCACCGCCGCCGCTTGCCTGGAAGATCTGGAGCCGCTGGTGGCGAGCTCCTCGGAGCCCCAGTGGATCGGCGCGTTTGGGGCCTTGCAGGCGGAGCTTCGTCGCCGGCGTCGCGAGCTCCCCGAGGCCCGCGCGGCGGTCGCCCAGGCGCTCGATCGCCTGGAGCTGTGCACCGATGACGTGGCCCGCATCACCCGCGTGACCGCGGCGGGGCTGCGGGTGGAGGCCGATCTCGCCCAGCGCGCGCGGGACCTACGGGAGCGCCAGGACGAGCGCGACGCGCTGGCGCGAGCCCGGATCCACATGCAGAGGTTGCGGGCCGCCGCGCAGGCCGGTGGCCCCGTCGAGCGCGCGTACCTGGCGCAGGGAAAGGCCGAGCTGGCCCGTGCACGGGGCCGTCACGATGCTCGCCTGTGGGCGACGGCGGCCGAGGCGTGGGCGGCGATCAACCGTCCGTACATCGCCGCGATCGCCCGGTGGCGGGAGGCCGAGGCCCAGGTCGAGCGCGGCGACCGCGCCGCGGCCGCGGAGCCCGCCCAGGCGGCGCTGGCCGCCGCGGATCGGATCGGCTCCCGGTGGCTGGCCGAGGAGGTCTCGGCGCTGTGCGAGCGAGCCCGGATTCAGATCGGCGGCGGCGCCGAGCCGGATCGGGGGGAGGCTGCCGACGGCGACCCGTTCGGGCTTACCACCCGGGAGCGCCAGGTCCTGGCGCTGGTCGCCGAGGGCGCCACCAACCGCCAGATCGGCGCGGCGCTCTACATGGCCGAGAAAACCGCCAGCGTGCACGTCTCCAGGATCCTCTCGAAGCTGGGAGTGCGGAGCCGCACGCAAGCGGCGGCCGTCGCGCACCGCTTGCACCTGTAGCCCACCCGTGGCTGGCGGCCCGCGCGAGGGGCGTAGCCTCTCGCTGGTGAGGCCGAAGGAGATCAGCGAGACCGTCCTGGCCAGCTTCCAGTCGTGCGAAGACGATCGGCTGCGCGAGCTGATTCAGGCGCTGGCCAGGCACCTGCACGCGTTCGTGATGGAGGCTCGAATCACTGAGCACGAGTGGGAGCAGGCGATCAGGGTGCTGACCGAGACCGGACAGATCACCGACGAGCGACGTCAGGAGTTCGTGCTCTGGTCGGACGCGATGGGCGTCTCGATGCTGGTCGACGCACTCGCGCATCCGAAGCCCGCGGGCGCCACCGAGTCGACCGTGCGGGGACCGTTCTGGGTCCCGGACTCGCCGCGCCGCGAGTACGGCGAGAGCATCATCGAGCAGGACTCCGGGACTCCGACCTGGTTCTACGGCCGCGTGCTCGACACCGCAGGGCAGCCAATCGCCGGGGCGGAGCTCGACGTGTGGCAGAACGGCGAGGATCGGCTTTATGCGGTCCAGGACCCCGAGGCGCCGGAGGAGCACCTGCGCGGTCGATTCCTGACCCGGGACGATGGGAGCTACGGGTTCCTCGGCGTCAGGCCGACGCCCTACCCGATCCCGGACGACGGCCCGGTGGGTCGCATGCTCCGGGCGACCGGTCGCCACCCCTGGCGCCCGGCGCACATTCACATGATCGTCTCGGCCTCCGGCTACGAGCCGCTCACGACGCACGTCTTCGACGCGAGGAGCGCCTATCTGGACTCCGATGCGGTGTTCGCGGTCAAGCGCTCGCTGCTGCGCGACTTCGTTCCCCGCTCGCCCGAAGACCCCGACCGTCCCGCCGCGGTGAGCGGTGAGTGGTATTCGGTCGAGAACGATCTGGTGCTGGTCGCGGCGGGCGGGGCTGATCGCCCCCGGATCTAGCCGGCGAGCCTGCGCAGCAGCTCGCGGAGCTTGGGCGTGTCCCGGAGCGCGTCGCGCAGCCCTTCGAACGAGTCTTCGCCGTCGATCATCATCGGGCTGCGCTGGAAGCGGCCTTGGTGGTTGTAGTAGCAGAAGCGGATCCCGTACGAGCCCGGGTGCCCCTCGTACTCCAACAGCTGGATCGAAGGCTCGGTGTACCTACCGCGGTAGGAGGCTTCCTCGATGATCTGTCCGCCGCCCCAGTGAAACTCGAACGGGCGGGGGACCTCGCGCGTGGTCTGCTTGGCCGGCGGCATCTGATGCTCCTCTCGTGTCGCTCGATCTGGCCGCCGATGCTACGCCGAGCGGTCGGCGCCGCTGGCCACGGGCAGCGCGTAGAAGCCGGCGAGCGCGGCGCAGATCGCGAGCGTGGCGTACGGCGAGACCGCCGCCAGCGCGGTGGCGACCACGTACGGCACCAGGCCGCTGACGCTGCGGGTCAGGATCCGGCGGCGATCCTCGCTGCTCAGCTCGGAGCGCAGCATGTGCGCCTTGGGGAACAGGATGTGGTGGTTGAGCGCGGAAAACGCGATCGCCATCAGCAGGAACGAGCCCGAGTAGATCGCGGCCGCGAGGTTCTCGCCCTGTCCCCGCCGCAGGTAAGTGGCGAGCAGCGAGGTCCCGAACGGCAGCACGCCGATGCACAGCAACAGCAGCAGGTTGAGCATCAGGATCGAGTGGTCGGCTCGCCGCAGCCGGCCGATCATCACGTGATGGTTGATCCAGATGATCCCGATCGTGATGAACGAGGTCGCGTAAGCGGCATAGACCGGCCACTGCTCGCCGAGATCGCGGGCCAGGTGACCGTCGGGCTTCGGCACGCTGATGTTCAGCACCAGCAGCGTGATCGCGACCGCGATCACGCTGTCCGAGAAAGCCTCGAGGCGATTGGTGCTCATGCCGCGGAATTCGCCGGAGCGGGGTCCGGTCCTCGTCGCCGCGGCGACCGAGTCAAACTCGATAATTTCGATCGATACACTTACCAGGAGGCTTGCTAGGGTCCCGTTGAAGAGCTGCAACGAGCGCGAGGAGCCCTGGATGAGCGTTCAAGACCACCCCGACCACCACCACAGCGGTCCCGGGTATGCGTCTCCGGAGGACGCGAGGCGCCAGCCGCCTGAGCAGTTCGTGTATGTGGCGGCGCTGTACGAAGGCACCGGCATCGATCGCCCCGACTTCATCGCGGTCGTCGACGTGGACCCGGGGTCGCCGAGCTACGGCGAGATCGTCGGCCGCACGGAGATGCCCAACGTCGGCGACGAGCTGCATCACTTCGGCTGGAACGCGTGCTCGTCGGCGTGCCACTCACAGCTCCAGCGGGACCGGCTGATCGTCCCGGGGCTGCGCTCCTCACGGATCCACATCCTCGACATCTCCGAGCCCCGCTCACCGCGGATCGTCAAGGTGATCGAGGGCGAGGAGATCAAGGAGAAGCTCGGGCTGAGCGCCCCGCACACGGTCCACTGCATGCCGGGCGAGATCGTCACGATCTCGATGCTGGGCGATCAGGACGGCAACCTCCCAGGCGGCATGGCCGTGCTGGATGCGCGCGACTTCTCGATCGCCGAGCGCTGGGAGCGAGAGAAGAACGGACAGGAGTTCATGTACGACTTCTGGTACCAGCCTCGTCAGAACACGCTCTTCTCGAGCGAGTGGGGCGCCCCCAACACGTTCCAGGACGGCTTCGATCCCGCCGATGTGCTGGCCGGGAAATACGGTCGCCGGCTGCACTTCTGGGACCTGGAGCGGCGAGCCAAGGTGCAGACGCTCGACCTCGGCGAGGAGGGGCTGATCCCGCTCGAGATCCGCTGGCAGCACGACCCGGACTCGGCCCAGGGATTCGTCGGTGCGACGCTGTCCAGCAACGTGATCCGCTTTCACCGGGGGAACGGGTCCTGGAGCGCGGAGAAGGTGATCGACGTCGCCAACGAGCAGCTCGAGGGCTGGCCGCTCGAAGGCGGCGTGCCGGGGTTGATCACCGACCTGGTGCTCTCGCTCGACGACCGCGACCTGTTCCTGTCGAATTGGCTGCACGGAGACCTGCGCCACTACGACGTGTCCGACCCCCGCGGCCCCGTGCTGCGCTCACAGGTGTGGCTCGGCGGCCTGCTGGGCCGCGACGGCGGGCACCCCAAGGCTCCCGGAGCGCTCAACGGTGGTCCGCAGATGCTCCAATGCTCGCTCGACGGCGAGCGGGTTTACGTGAGCAACTCGCTGTATTCCACCTGGGACAACCAGTTCTATCCCGGTATCAAGGGGTGGCTGACCAAGCTCGATCGGCAAGCCGACGGCAGCTATGCGCTCGACCCCGACTTGTTCGTCGACTTCCACCTCCAGGCGGACGGCGCCCGCCCGCACGAGATCCACCTCCCGGGCGGCGACTGCACGACCGAGATCTTTCAGTAGTCGGTCAGGCGACGCTGCCATCGGGAGCACCAGGCCGTCCGGGCGCGAGGAATCGCACGAGATCGCAACCAGGTCGACGGGCGCGTGGGGGAGTGTGCACCAGCGACGGCGTGCCGATTACCAGCGCACCCACCGGGTGAGAGCCCTGGACCTGTGGGATCTTTTGACGATCGCCGAGGGCCGAGACCAGCAGGTCGCGGGATCGCCGTGTGGCGCAGGCGCTGATCTGCGCCGAGTCTCGGGATGGACCGGGGTGGGACCGCCGCGGGCCGGTGTTCAGGCGACGCTGCGCGCTCGGGCCGCGGCGCCCGTGCTCAGCGCGCGCCGGTAGCCGGCCGCCAGTCGCTCCAGCGAGGACTCCCAGGTCCGTCCGCGAACCGCGGCGAGCGCCGCGCCGCGCAGCTGGGCCGCCAGCCGCGGCGAGTGCGTCAACGAGAGCAGCGCGCGGGCGAGCTCGTTCGCGTCCGGTGGGGCCAGCAGCCCGGTCTCACCGTCGATGATCAGCGAGGCGGGACCGCCCGAGTTGACCGCCACCACGGGGAGGCCGCTGGCCTGAGCCTCGAGCACCACCTGCCCGAAGGTGTCGGTCTGACTCGCGAACAGAAATGCGTCCGCGCTGGCGTAGGCACGCGCCAGCTCGCTTCCATCGAGCCAGCCCAGGAACGTCGCATGCTCGCCCAGCTGCTCGCGCAAACCTCCCTCTTCGGGTCCGCCGCCGGCCAGCACCAGATGCAGGCGCGGGTCGCGAGCGCGGGCGGCGAGGAACGCGTCGGCGAGCAGCGCGACCCCCTTCTCCTTCGTCAGCCGCCCCGCGTAGAGCACGTTGAGCTCGCCCGGCAAGTAGCTGCGGTCGCGCAGCGCAGGATCGAAGCGCTCGCAGTCGACGCCCCGGTCCCAGCGGGCGATCCGCTCCCGCGCGACTGCCAGCTGGGCGAGGCGCTCGTCGCTCGCGGGGCTCGGGGACAGCACTACGTCGCAGGCGCCGTAGAAGACCGCGAGCGCCATCCCGGTGAGCGCCTCGAGCTGGGCTTGGCCGGAACGCAGCCCGGCGTAGGCGGCAAGCTCGGTGTGGTAGCTGCCGAGGACCGGCAGCTCGAGCACTCGCGCCAGCAGCCAGGCACCGATTCCGGCGGGGCCGGGCGAGCACAGGTGGACCACGTCATAGCGACCCTCGGCCAGCGTCTCCACGATCGCCGGCAGGCTCGGCACTCCCACCCGCAGGCCTCGGTAGAAGGGAACCTCGAGCTCGGCGACGGCGCTCAGCCGGCGGTCGACCTCCGCATCGGTGCCGATCACCTCGACCTCGAAGCCGGGGACGCCCCGGTCGCGGATCTGCTCGATCGTGTGGGTTACCCCGTGCACCGCGCCGAGTCCGTCGGCGACCAAGGCGACCCGCGGCCGGTCGCCGTCACTGCGCGTGAGCTTGAACTTCTCCCGTCCCAGGAAGGCCGCGGCCGCGGCATAGGGGATCGCCGGAATGCACGCGTCGAACACCGCGACGCCGGCTCGTTGGAGATCGAGCCCACGGCCACCGTCCGTGGCCGGCTGGCCCGCGACGATCGCCACCACCTCGTGCGCCGCCGCCGCCAGCTTGCGCTCGTGGATCCGGCGCGCGCGGCGGTACAGATCGGGGTGGCTGACCTCTCCCTCCCGCAGCAGCTCGAGCAGGTTCCCCTCGTCGATTCGCAGGTCCATCGCCGCCAGCCAGGCCCGCAGCAGCGACCGTGCGTCCTCGGGACCCAGGTCGGCGCCCACTTTGCCATGCCGGACGTCGCCCTCGCGCATCACCCGTTCCACGATGCTGAGCACCGCCGCCGGGTCGGGGCGGGCCGCGCCGTCGCCGCGCCCCAGCGCGCGGATCGTCAGCGCCATCGCCGCGTGGGTCCATTTGGGGGCGCTGCCCTGGGCGCCGTGCGCCCCGGCCCGCCCGGAGCGGATGTGGCTCAGGAACTCGCGGGGATCGCCGGCCCGCGGCGTCTCCGTGAAGGTGCGGCCGATATCGATTCCGGCGTGGTCATCGGACCCACCGATCGCGGTGCCCCCGTGGGTCTCGATGTACACGAACGCCGGCAAGTTCAGCTCCTTGGCCCGCGAACCGTTGCGGGTCTCCCAGATCGGGAACAGCTGGGCGAGGCGGCGCCGGTGGCGTGCGGTCAGCGGCGCCGCCACGGCATAGAAGGGATGCGCGAGCGCGGCAGTGATCTCGTTCCCGTGCAGGTACTCGGCACAGGCCTCGACGTCGTCGTTGTGGGCCTGCAGCCAGTCGTGGTCTTCGGGCGTGATCCCGTAGCAGAGCACGTGCACGGCCTGGGGCTCGCCCTTGAAGGAGACGGTCAGCTCCTCTGAGAGGAACGTGTCGGACAGGTGCGCGAGCGTGGCCACGCCCGCGATCGTGTCGTGGTCGGTGATCGTCACGAAGTCCATCCCCCGGCGCTTGGCCAGCTCGTAGACCTCATCCGGCGGGGTCGCGCACTCGGGGAGCTCGAGCGAGCGCTGGACACCGAGCCGGGACAGCTGCGAGGCCGTCGAGTGGACGTGCATGTCGGCACGACTGGTTTCGCTCATGCGGCAAGGATTGCCCTGCAAACGGCCGATTCCGTAAACAACGCGCTCCCGTCTTGTGACGATTGCGTGAACGACGGGATGGGATGGCCGGGGGTTCGAGAACCATTGGGGGGTGTCAAGCGGGCCGCCGTCAGTCTCCGTCTACGGCGAGCAGGTGGCGCTCGAGCACGGGCCGCTGCGGATCGAGATCTCCCTGCGGCCGTTCGCGTTCACGATCCGCCGGCAGGGACGGCGCCTGCTGCGGGCCGGCGGGGTGTGGGTCGCGGAAGGCACGATCCACGACCACTTCGTAGCGCTCACGGAGGGAGTGCTGGCACGGGAGGCGCGCTCTCCGCCGGAGCGAGCCCAGCGCGCCGCGCTCGGCGAGGTGGATGAGGATCGCGTGCGCCTCGACCTCAGGCTCCAGGGTGGCCGCGCGGCGGTGCTGTGGATCGCGCTGCCGGCGGCCGACCGCGCGGAGCTGGAGTTGACCGCTGAGGGAGACCCGCTGCGGCTGGCGATCGATTGGGACCGGCGGTCGGACGAGCACTTCGTCGGCCTTGGCGCTCGCCACAACCTGCGGTTCGACCAGGCCGGCAGAGCAGTGCAGCTGGGCGCCGATCGCCGCTACACCGGGCCCGACTGTCCGCCGGAGATGGTCGCCGAGGGCGGGGTGCCGCAGGGGGACTACGCGCCGGTGCCGTGGCTCGTCTCGAGCCGCGGATATGGCGCGCTGGTGGGCGGCGAAGGCAACGGGATGCGGTTTGACCTCGCCGATGAGCGGGTCGCGGTGTCGGCGCGCTCGGCCGCCGGTCCACTCTCGGCGCGGCTGCTGTGCGGGGTCACCCCGCTGGCGCAGCTGCGGGCGCTCTGCATGCTGACCGGCTTTCCCGAGCTGCTGCCCGAGTGGGGCTACGGGTTCTGGAAGAGCCGGGACATCCACGAGCACCAGGATGACGTGCTCGAGGACTTCACCGGGTTCAGGAACTGCTCGATCCCGCTCGACGCGATCGTGATCGACTCGCCCTGGGCCACGCAATACAACACCTGGGAGTTCAACCCGCACCAATTTCCCGACGCCCCCGGGATGATCTCGTTGCTGCGTGAGGACGGGGTCCGCACCGTGGTGTGGGTGACGCCGTGGGTCAACCTCGATTCGCGCGACGGACAGATCCCGCCCCAGAGCGCGTCCGAGCGGCTGCATCGAGAGCCAGCCCCCAACTACGCGCCCGCCGCGTCCGCGGGCCACTTCGTCAAACAGGCCGACGGCGAGCCGCTGGTCGCGCAATGGTGGATGGGGACCGGGTCGCCGATCGACTTCACCAGTTCGGCGGCCGAAGCGTGGTGGCGCGAGTCGGCCAAGCGGGTGCTCACGCTGGGCGTTGAGGGGATCAAAGCCGACGACGGCGAGGGCTACTACATCCCGGATCACGCGCAGCTCGCCGATGGGCGCACGGGCGCCCAGGCAGCCTGGGCGCTGGGCGGGCTGCACCGTGCCTGTCTGGCGCGAGCGCTCCGGGAAGTGCATCAGGCCGACGGCGTGCTGTTCGGCCGCAGCGGCTGGACCGGTCAGCACGCCACCGGGATGACCTGGGGAGGCGATCAGGTGTCGGACTTTTGGTCGCTGCGGGTACTCGTGGCGGCGACGCTCAACGCTGCCTGCAGCGCCTTCTCCAACTGGTCTCACGACGTCGGGGGATACCTCGGGCACCGCTTGGTGGAGCGCTGCCCGCCCGAGCTGCTCGTCCGCTGGCTCCAGTTCGGGTGCTTCACGCCGCTGATGCAGGCCCACGGTCGGATGCAGCAGGAGCCTTGGACGTACGGCGATCGCGTGCTCGACCTGTATCGCGCCTACGTGCAGTTGCACGAGCAGCTGGTCCCCTACGTGCGCGCCGCGGCCGCGACGGCTTCCCGCACCGGGGTGCCGATCGTTCGTCCGCTGTGCCTGCTCGACCCCGCCGACCCCCGCGGCTGGACGACCGCCGACGCGTACGGCTACGGCCCCGCGCTGTGGGTGGCGCCGGTCCTGGACGAAGGCGCCCGCGAGCGGGAGGTCTCGCTGCCGCGCGGAGACTGGATCGAGAGCTGGTCCGCTCAGCCGGTGCGAGGCGGCGGCGAGGTGGTCGTGCCCGCCCCGCTCGAGCGGATCCCCGTCTGGGTGCGCGCCGGCTCGATCGTGGTCAGCTATCCCACCGGCCACGTCGCCCGCGGCCTGGGGGATGTGCTCGAGTCAGAGCGGCCACTGTTGGCCACGCTGTGGGGCTCTCCACGGCTGGGCCGGACCGCCGTACGGCTTGCCGACGGGACCAGGGTGGGCTGGCGCGAGGGCGAGTGGAGCGTGGAGCCGGCGCGGGAGGTCAGGTTCCGGGAGCTCGCGGCGTGAGCGCCGCCGGTGCCCTGACCCGCGGCGGTCCTTCGCGCAGACCGATCCGCTGGTGCAGACGCCGAAGTGGACCCGGAGCCCACCAGTTGAGCGACCCGAGCAGCGCCATCAGCGAGGGAACCAGCAGCGCGCGGATGATCGAGGCATCGATCAGGACCACCAGCGCGGCGCCCACCCCGAGCTCCTTGATGAACACGATCTGGGAGGTCGCGAACGCCCCGATCGCAACCGCAAACAGCAGTGCCGCGGCGGTCACGATTCGCCCCGTGCGCTCGAGCCCGATCGCCACGGCGCTCGAGTTGGGAGCGCCGCCGTCACGCGCTTCCTTGATCCTGGAGAGCAGGAACACGCCGTAGTCGGTGGCGAGCCCGAATCCGACCACGAACAGGAATATCGGCTGCGTGGCATCGAGCGCACCCTGGCTGCGGAACGAGAGCAGCCCCTGGAGGTGTCCGTCCTGGAACACGAACACCAGGATCCCCAGCATCGCGCTCAGGCTGAGCGCGTTCATCAGCACCGCCTTCAGCGGCAGCACCACCGAGCCGGTCATCAGGAACAGCACGATCAGCGTCGCGGCGATCACCACCGCGAGTACCGCCGGGAGATGCACCCCGAGGCTGTGCTCGAGGTCGATGTACGCGGCGGTCTGGCCTGCAACGCCGAGGTAGAACGGAACCCTTAGCGCGCGGACGTCATGCACGAGTCGCTGGGTGGCGCCGCTCAGCGGGGGCGTCGTCGGGGCCACCGCCAGCAACGCGCCATCGGATCCGGCTGGCTGGGGCGGGGCCACGGCGGAGACGTTTGGCAGCTCGGCGACCCGCTGGGCGAGCGTCGTCAGCTGCGGCGAGCTCGCCGATACGCCAACCACCAGCTCCAGCGGCGAGGTGCGGTTGGGCGGGAAGTCGCTGCGCAGCGCCGCGTTGACCTGGTACGCGCTCGCGCTCGGCGGCAGCACGGTCGCGTCAGCCGAGATGAACTTGATGTGCGCAAACGGGATCCCGAGCGCGATCATCAGCGCCGCGCTGAGCACCGCGATCCTCGCTGGACGACGCATCACGAAGCTCGCCAGCCGGTACCACCAGCCGCGCTCGTCGGGACGGGCGTCTCGGAGCGCGGCGCGCGCGAGCCGCCTCGGCGCGAGCGCGTTGACGCGTGGACCGAGCACCGACAGCAGCGCGGGGAGGACGACCAGCGCGAGCG
>JAFAZB010000296.1 GCA_019240015.1 Solirubrobacterales bacterium | reverse complement strand
GTGACCAGGCTCAGCGGCCTTGGGGTCAGGATGTCCGTGGACGATTTCGGTACCGGCTACTCCTCGCTCGCCAACCTCCGGAGACTGCCGATCGACGAGCTCAAGATCGATCGATCGTTCGTCTCACCGATGCTCCAGGACGAGAGCGATCTGATCATCGTCCGCTCCACGATCAACCTCGGTCACGACCTGGGGCTGACGATCATCGCGGAAGGGGTCGAGGACCGCGAGACGCTCGAGCGGCTGGCGACGCTCGGCTGCGACCTCGCCCAGGGCTATCACCTCAGCAAGCCGATGGCCCCGGATGCATTCGACAGCTGGTTGAGCACGGCCACCGCCGAAGCTGCCGCGTTCACGCGCAACGGCGTGCTGCTCAACGCCGCACCGGCAAACGGGACCAGCTCGGACGAGTCCGAGACCGATTCGCCACTCGTGCTGCCACCGGCCAGCCCCACGCCCGCCTGACCTATTAGAACAGGGCTTGCTGCCGGCTTGCGAGCGGCGCCTCCAGGCACGCCGGCTCGTCGTAACGCGCGTCGTTGACGGCGCCTGAGACCGGGCGCAAAGCGGTTTGCGACGCCGGCAGCCCGGCGAGCACGGCGGCCAGCTCGCCTGGCGCGGTAGCGCGATCGAGCCACGCGCCCTCGGCCTCCCGCGGCAGGATCACGGGCATCCGGTCGTGCAGTCCGGCGACAGCCTCGTTGGCGGCGGTGGTGAGGATCGCGCAGGTCCGCAGCTTGTAGCTGTCCCCATGCCAGATCGACCACACGCCCGCGAACGCGAACGCCTCGCCGTCGCTGCGTGCGATGTGGAACGGCTGCTTGGCGCCGTCCGTTATGGGCTGCCACTCGTAGAAGCCATCGGCGAGGATCAGGCACCGGAACCGTTCGAACGCGCGTCTGAACGCCGGCCGCTCGGTGATCGTCTCCACCCGGGCGTTGATCATCTTCAGCCCCGTGTCGGGCCGCTTCGCCCACGTGGGCACCAGACCCCAGCGAAGCAGCTCACCGCGCGGCGCACCTTCCCGGTCGGTCGTGACGGTCAGCACCTCGTCCCCGGGCGCGATGTTGTATCGCCGCCGGATCTCGACCGATTCGCCGATCGGAAACCTCGCCCGCAGGGCGGCGGGGTCAGGCGCCGCGAGCGTGTAGCGGCCGCACACCGGCGCCGATCAGCGGCCGCCCGCGAGCTGCTCGGCGCGCTGCGCCTGCGCGCGCTTCTGGCGCCGCCTGCCGAAGAACACCAGCGCGCCGACCGCGATCGCCACCACCACGATCGTGTAGAAGATCGTCAGGTCGAGCGACAGCCCGCCGAACGGCAGTGCCACCAGCTTGACCAGCCCGAAGCCGGCCGCCAGGACCAGGATGACCAGCAGGATCACCAGCACGATGCCCCTGATCCGAGCCAGGATCCCGGCGCTGGCGGGAGGGGCGACCAGGCCCATGAATCTCAGCCCACGGAGCTGACGGCTGGTGGGGGACTCGACGCCGAGCCGCTCGGTCGCCTTCTTCAGGTCCTCGGCGCGACGCTCGGCGAGCGCCAGCGAGGCGTCGGCCATCCGTCGCAGCTGGAGGCGCTCCTGAGGCCTGGCCGCGGCCAGCGCGCGCTGGAAGTGGCCCCTCGCGGCCTTGGCGTCATAACGCTCGGCCGCGCGCGCGCCGAGGATCGCCTGCGCCGCGGCCCGGTACTTCGTCTCCGCTTCCAGCTCCTCGTCGGAGCGCGACTCGAGCTGCTGCATCGCCGCCAGCTGGCTTCGCTGCTCGATGCGCATCATTCGCTGCTGCTTGGGCATCTCAACCGAGGAGTGTATGTGGTCCTCGGGCGCCAGTCACCACCGCGCAGCGGCCTAGGTGTGCTGAAAACCCGCTGACTATCAGCTGGTTCCCAGCACTCTCTTTTTCAGAGCGCCCTGGACGCCACACCGAGACCGCACCGAGCCCGTGCAGCCCGCCGCGAGGACGCTATCCCCGCGCCTTGACCACGAAGATGCGCTGGTCGATGAGCAGCCGGCCGGAGTCGCTGGCGCTGGGCGGTGGGGAGCGGTAGACGTCGATGTGCAGGCCGCCGATCGCCCCGCCGGTGTCCTGGGCGATGAACCAGCCTCCGTAGCCGTCGTGGCGGTACGCAGGGACGTACACCCGGCTGCCGAGCGGAATCACGCTCGGATCGACCGCGATCGACTGGTAGAAGCGCAACGGCAGCGCAGCGCCGGGGGCGAAGCTCACGTCCGGCAGGGGAACGTACTTATGACCCCTTCCGGCCCACCAGCCGCCG
>JAFAZB010000259.1 GCA_019240015.1 Solirubrobacterales bacterium | reverse complement strand
TCGGGCTGGGGCCCGAGGGCAGCCAGGCGGCGAGCTTCGCGCGCCCATCGCTCTCTGCCTACCCGCTCTTGGGGGACTGGGCCGAGTGCTCGGATCAGGTGCTCAGGGGGATCGTCGAGCAGGCGCTCGAGTTGCTCGTTGACGTGTGCGTGCCGTTGCGGGCGGGGGTCGTTTCCGGCGGAGATCGCAGGTGACGGGTCGCTGGCGGCCGCCGATGCCGTCGTGACGAGCGACATAGCGCGTGTCGACGGCGAGGCCTCGGGCGACGGATCGTGCGGACCCGACGCTGACGCGGCGCCGACGGCCCAGGGCATCGGTTGGCGGTCGGGCAGCTCCACGACGAGTTGCAGGGTCGGGTCGAGGGCCTGGCGGACGCTCGCGCGGCGTTGGCGGCTGGCGGAGATTCGCTGCGCGTAGCGGCCGATGCGGTCCTCGTCGGTGCCGTCGGTGCCGAGGTCCTCGCGGGCGACGTGGACGCTGTGGCGGTAGATCGCGCGGGTGTCGCCGACGTAGGTCTCTTGCTTGCCCTGGGACCAGTGGCCGGCGAGCGTGGCGGTGCCGCGGAGAGTCGCGCCCTGGGCGGGGAAGCTGTGCAGCGCATAGTTCAGACGGACCGCGGGGGCGCGTTTGCCGGCGGCGTGCTCGTCGCGCAGCCGGGCCTGGTCGATCTCTACGAGCCGCGGTTCGGCGCCGGGCTCGCGGAGCAGCAGCCGCAGCGTGTCGCGGCGTGGATCGACCGACTGGATGACGGCGATCTGACCATTCTCAACCCGTTTCGGTGCTGGCCGTCCCGTCGACGCTGGGAAGGTGTAGGCGGCATTGCGGACCGCGACGACGTCGCCGGGGCGCAGCAGGTAGTCGCGGCCCACAGCGCGGATCGCGTGGGCGCCGAGCTCTCCGGCGTCGAGTCGCTTGTGTTGGGCGAGCTCGTTGACAAGATCTACATCGGAGTTGGGGCCGTGGACGATCAGCGCCGACTCGGTGGGCGGGTGGCCGCGCCGCCAGCGGTCCCACTCCTCGACCATGTTGGCCATCGCCTGCGCCCGGGTGTCGTGGAGATGGAGCGCGTTGTGCTCTTGGAGGATCGCGACGGCGTCGAGGCCCCGGCCTTGGTCGACGGCGATCTGGTAGTCGCGTAGCCACGGATGGACCCGGGCGGGATTCTCGGGATCGCGGTGCCGGCGTATCCGCCGAAGCTCGGCCGTCGGGATCCGCGGGTCGCTCAGCATTTCGGAGAATAGGCCCGGTAGGCGGATCGCGTCGTGCTGACCGTCGTGCCCGACAGCGCGAACGCTGGCGCCGTGGCGCTCGACGATCTTCGCGAGCTCGGCCCAGTGGCCGGTGTCGAGCTTGGAGGCCTCGTCGATGAAGATCGCGGTGCGCTCGTCGACCTCGATCGCTCCGGTCTCGAGGCGGACTTTGAGCTGCTCGACGGTGAGTGCGGGGGCGTTGCCGCCGAGTTGCTCGGCCATCCTCCGAGCGGTCGTGCCGTCCATCGCGCAGGCGAGCACCTGCCACCCCGCCGCCCGGTAGGCCTCCGCGGCAGCATGCAGGACAGGACCCTTCCCAGTGCCCGCCCGGCCGGTCAGACACGCCCAACCGCCGCGCGCGGTGAGCAGCTCGACCGCCTCGTGCTGCTCACCGTCCAGGTGCTTGCCCTGGCCGAGCGCTGCCTCCGCCGCCCTGAGCCCGGCACTTCGCTCGGTCTGGCCGACAGCTGCCCCCGTGGTCTCCTCGCCCGCCGCGGCCACGGCGACGCTCATGACGTGTTGCTCGAGCTGGCGGATCTCGCGTGATGTCACCCGTCCGCCCTCGAGGGTGAGCAGCTCACCGCCCTCGGGGCATGCCATCCGCGCCAGCAGCCGGGCTGCCTCGTCAGCGGAGAGCCGACTGGCGGCGGCCTCGAACACGAGCGCGCGGGCGCGCGCGAGGGTGACCGTTGGCCCCTGCTCGCGCAGCTGCGTCAGGACCACTTGCCGCGCCTTTGCCAGCCTCGCCTCGACGTGGTGGGTGTAGCCAGCGTGGCTGCGGAGTCGGCTGCCTGAGCCGGGGCCGAAGCCGTGCTCCTGGCCGAGGGCGTCCCACACCTCGCGGAGCCGGTCGGGGTCGAGGTCGTGGTCTTTGGCTTGGCGGGTCTTCTTGGCGAGGACCGCCAGCGCCCCGCCCCGGAGCTTGATCCCGAGCTCGCGCTCGAGCTCTGCACGCGCCTCTGCCACCTCGCGCGAGCGTGGCGACATGACCTCACACAGGCTCTCGGGCACGCCGTCGACCTCGAAGTAGCGCCCCCGGTCGCCGGTGCCGGAGCGGATCGCCCAGCCGGCGCTGACGAGCGTGTCGGCGACCTGGGCGCGGAACAGCGCCCCGCCCTCCAGCGCGGCGTCGTGACGAAACCACTCCCACGAATCGGCGGCCACCAACCGCCCATCGGTGCGCACGACGCCGACGACGAGGTTGTGGACGTGAAGCTGCGGCGCCGGCGCCCGGTCCCCCCGCGCCCGCCTGGCCGTCACGTGCAGCGAGGACGCGACCGCCGCGCCGGCGGCCGGCTCGCGGGCCCGGACCCCCGGCCTTCCCGCGCCGGTGAACGACCGCCTTGTTGCGCGCCATGTACTGCACCGTCCGCTCCGCCGCCGCGATCAACGCCTGCTCGATCCTTTGGCGACCGGCCGAGTCTGCCATCGCCCAAAGCACCGACACCGACTTAGGGACCGACATCGTCATCTCGATGTGCGCAACGCCGGTCACCCGCTCAACCACGGGCCGGCCGTCGTCGTCGACGAGCACCTGACCCTGCTCGTTGCGCGCCTCGCGCTTCAGGGCGCCCGGGCGGCGCAGCTGCTCGCCGGTCTCGACGCGCTGGCCCTGCAGGACG
>JAFAZB010000214.1 GCA_019240015.1 Solirubrobacterales bacterium | reverse complement strand
GGGGCGATGGCGAGGCGCTGCGCGCGATCATCGGGCACCTGGCGCGGGCGGGGTGGGTCGCGCCCGAGCCCTCCGCCCCCGAGCGTGTCGCGGGTCGGATCGTCGGCGAGTGGAGCCCCGCGGTTGCGACGGCCTGCCTGGCAGCGGCGGGCGAAGCCGAGCGCACGCGCTGGCGCCATTACCGGGCGATGTGGAGTTACGTGGAGCGCGCCAGCTGCCGGCGCGCCGCGCTGCTCGCCCACTTCGGCGATCACGCCGTGGCGGCCCGTCGCAGCGGGTGCTGCGACGCGTGCGAGGCCGCCCTCGCGAGTGGCTGACGTGCGGGTTGGGGTGCTTGCGTCGGGGCGGGGGACCAATCTGCAAGCGCTACTCGACCGCGTCCACGGTCGCGAAGGGATCGAGATCGTCGCCGTGGCATCCGACAAGCCGGGGGCTCGGGCGCTGGAGCGAGCTCGCGCGGTGGGCGTCGAGTGCGCCTCGTTCCCGGTCGCGATGCACGCCGAGCGCGAGTCGCGCGATCGGGCGATGGCCGATTGGATGCGCGAGCGGGCGGTCGAGCTGGTCGTGCTGGCCGGCTATATGCAGCTGCTCAGCCGATCGTTCCTGGCCGCCTTCCCGTCGCGGGTGATCAACGTGCATCCAGCGCTGCTGCCTGCGTTTCCGGGTCTCGAGGCGGTCCCGCAAGCGCTCGCGTATGGGGTCAAGGTGTTCGGCGTGACGGTGCACTTCGTCGACGAGGGAATCGACAGCGGACCGGTGATCCTCCAGCGTGCGATCGAGCTGCCCGACGCCCGGGGGGTCGAGGAGGTGCTCGAACGCCTACACCCGATCGAGCACGAGCTGCTGCCCGAGGCCGTGCGGTTGATCGCCCGTGGGGCGGTCAGCTTCGACCCCGCCAACCCGCGGCGCGTCGTTATCGCGCGGTAGAGTCGGCGCCGGATGGAGCAGAGCACTCAGCGGGTCACCGCGATCGCACCGGTCGTTCCCGGCGAGCAGGTGTCCCGCGCGCTCCTGTCGGTCTCGGACAAGACCGGGATCGTGGAGTTCGCCACCGGGCTCGCCGAGCTCGGGATCGAGATCGTCTCCACCGGCGGCACCGCCCGCGAGCTGACCGCCGCGGGGGTGTCGGTGCGCTCGATCTCGGAGCTGACCGGCTTCCCCGAGATCATGGATGGCCGCGTCAAGACACTGCACCCCAAGCTGCACGCCGGCCTGCTCGCGCTGCGCGACCGCCCCGAGCACATGCAGGCGGCCGAGGAGCACGAGGTCGAGCTGGTCGACCTGGTCTGCGTGAACCTCTACCCGTTCGAGCGGACCGCCTCCAGGCGCGGTGTCGAAGACGGGGAGGTGATCGAGAACATCGACATCGGCGGTCCGACGATGATCCGTGCCGCCGCCAAGAACTTCGCGTTCGTGGCGCCGGTGGTCAGCCCCGAGAGCTACGACGCGGTGCTCGACGAGTTGCGCGAGTCCGACCGCCGGCTCTCGCCCGCCACGCGGGAGAGCCTGGCCGCCGAGGCATTTGCCTACACCGCGCGCTACGACACGGCGATCGCGCGTTGGTTTCAGGAGAAGCGAGAGGACTTCCCGCCGCTGCTGGTCCGCGCGTTCGAGAAGGTGCTCGAGCTGCCCTACGGCGAGAACCCGCATCAGCGCGCCGCCTACTACGAGCAGGTGGGTGCCCGCAGCCACGTGCTGTCGATGGTCTCGCAGCTGGGCGGCAAGCCGCTGTCGTTCAACAACCTGCTCGACCTCGACGCCGGGCGCCTGCTGCTGGGCGAGTTCCAGATCCCCGCGTGCGTGATCATCAAGCACAACAACCCCTGCGGCGTGGCGGTCGGGACCTCGGCGCTGGAGGCCTATCAGCGGGCCTTCGCGTGCGACCCGATGTCCGCCTTCGGCGGCGTGGTGTGCATGAACCGGAGCGTCGAGGCGGAGCTCGCCGGTGCGCTTGTCGGTCAATTCGTGGAGGTGCTGTTCGCGCGCGGCTATGACGAGGATGCGCTCGAGGTGCTGGCCAGCAAGCCCAACCTGCGGATCCTCGACGACCGTGAGCGCCGCACGGTCAACGCGATCGAGCCCCACCTGCGCCAGGTGGTGGGAGGGATGCTGGTCCAGGATCGCGACTACGACCTCGAGGACCGGGGCGAGATGCAGGTGGTGAGCGAGCGCCGCCCGTCCGAGGCGGAGTGGAACGAGCTGACGTTCGCCTGGAAGGTGTGCAAGCACGTGCGCTCGAACGCGATCGTGCTCACGCGCGAGCTGGCCACGATCGGCGTCGGGGCCGGCCAGATGAGCCGCGTCGACTCGGTGCGGATCGCGCTCGAGAAGGCCCGCAGCGCCGTGCGGGGCGCGGTGATGGCGTCCGACGCGTACTTCCCGTTCCCCGACGGACCCCAGCTCGCGATCGACGCCGGCGTGAGCGCGATCATCCAGCCGGGCGGCTCGATGCGCGATCCGGACGTGGTCGAGGCGGTCGATGCCGCGGGTGCCGTGATGGTCTTCACGTCCCGCCGGCATTTCCGCCACTAGTGGGTGGAACGTTGAGGTGAGACCTACTACGTTCGCGGCTGCGCTGGGCGCTCGCGGGAATCCTCGCGCCGCAGACACTCGCCGCCGGACTTTGGCGATCTACTCTCGTACATGTCAGGTGCATCGCCAAAGTTCGTCGGCGTGCGCCATGATGGGCGCCCGCCGCCGTAGCTCAGTTGGCAGAGCAGCGGACTTTTAATCCGAGGGTCGCAGGTTCGAATCCTGCCGGCGGCACTGTGATAGGCCCGGTAATCGGCTGGTTCTGATCTGGTGGCGCGGGGGACGGAATCGAGAATGTCCCCAATATGTCCCGAGATCGGCGTAGGATTTGCGCATGAGCGCGGTTCGTCCTCCTACTGGTCACGTCTTCCGGGTCGAGCGCGCTGCGGGTCCGGTCTGGTATGCGAAGTACCGGCTGCCCGACGGGCGCCAGGTCCAGAAGAAGATCGGGCCGGCGTGGAGCGAGCGCGGGCGGCCACCGGTCGGCTGGTTCACGAAGCGGACCGCCGAGGCCTTGCTGCGCGACGTCCTCGACCAGGCGCGACGGGGGACGCTGCCGGGGATGGTGCGAACAGGCGCGACGTTCGCCGATGCGGCGGCGGAGTGGTTGCGGTTCATCGAGGAGGACCGCGCGCGCAAGCCGTCGACGCTGAACGACTACCGCTCGGCCTTGAAGGCGCATCTACTGCCGGCCTTCGGGTCGCAGCCGCTCGAGT
>JAFAZB010000171.1 GCA_019240015.1 Solirubrobacterales bacterium | reverse complement strand
CGAGCTGGAGCGACACGACGCCAGACTGGCCAGGCTGCCACGGGTCCTGGCGCTGTCGAAGGCCGACCTGGTCGACGCGGCCACCGGCGAGCGTGCACGCGAGCGCTGGAGCAAGCGCCTGGGCGGCGTGCCGGTGCTCGTGACTTCGGCGGCCACCGGAGCCGGCCTCGCCGAGCTCGCCGCCGAGCTCGTCCGGCGAGTGCCGCCGGCCGACCTCGACGAGCGGCGGCCGGCGGGGCCGGATGGAATCCCCACCGAGATCGTCGCCGACCTCGCCGAGCACCGCGTTTTCCGGCCGGCAGCGCAGCGCTCCTATCAGGTGCAGCGGACGGGCGAGCGGAGCTACCGGGTGACCGGAGCAGGCATCGAGCGACTGGTCGCACGGTATGACCTCGACAACGAGGAGGCGCTGGCGCATCTGGAGCGCAGGCTGCGCGGGATCGGCGTGCTCCGGGCGCTCGAGGCCGAAGGGTTCAGAGCTGGAGACGAGGTCGAGATCGCAGGGGTTGCGTTCGAGCTCGATCCAGAGGTGTAGGATCGCCGGCTCCGGCCAGGACGTAGGTCGGTCGGGTGGCCAGAGAGGAGGAGGAGCGGTGCGCCGGTCGGCTTTTCTCGTGCTCGCGCTGGTGGGACTGCTGGCAGCGGCCACCGGCGCCTCGGCGCGCGTGCTCCGGGTCGGCACCTATCACCGCATCAAAGGCCAGTTCAGCTCGCTCCAGGCGGCCGTCGATGCAGCGAAACCGGGAGATTGGATCCTGGTGGGCCCTGGGGACTACAAGGAACATCGTGGCAAGGCACCCTCGGGTCGCGCCGATCTTCCCAGCGGGGTCCTGATCTCGACACCTCGGCTACGGGTGCGAGGCATGAACCGCAACACGGTGATCGTCGACGGCACCAAGGCGGGCGCTCCGGTGTGCAGCGTGAGGCGCTCGGACCAGGAGTGGGGACCGCCTGGATCGGGCGGCGCCGCTCCGCTCGGGCTGAACGGGGTCCTGGTGTGGAAGGCGGACAACGTCTGGGTGCAGAACTTGACCGTGTGCAACTACCTCGGCGGATCGGGTACCGCGGGCAATGAGATCTGGTGGAACGGGGGCGATGGCAGTGGCACGATCGGTGGTTGGGGCTTCTACGGCTCCTACCTGACGGCCACCAGCACCTTCTACGCCGACGAGTCGACTGCGGCGGCATATGGAATCTTCTCCAGCAACTGGAGCGGGGGCACCTGGGACCGGACCTACACGAGCAATTTCAACGACTCGGGCTACTACATCGGTGCCTGTCAGGTCGTGTGCGATCAGACCGTCGACCACGCGCATAGCGAGTACAACGCGCTCGGCTACTCGGGCACCAACTCCGGCGGGCAGCTGGTGGTGGAGAACTCCGAGTTCGACCACAACGAGGACGGGTTCGACACCAACAGCCAGAACAACAGCGATTGGCCCTCGCCGCAGGACGGCGCGTGCCCTGGCGGCGCCGTGAGCCCGATCACGCACACCCATTCCTGCTGGGTCTTCGTCCACAACTTCGTCCACGACAACAACAATCCGAACGTGCCGTCCTCCGGCGCGGCGGCGGCGGGTCCGGTCGGCACCGGCCTGTCGCTGTCCGGTGCGCGCGACGACACGGTGCTGGACAACCGCTTCCAGAACAACGGCGCCTGGGGCGTGATCTTCGTCCCGTACCCCGATCTGGAGTCTCCGCCGCCCGGCACGACCACGTGCACCGGGGGAATCAGCGCGCCCGGGAACGTCTGTCACTACGACGATTGGGGCAATGCGCTGGTCGGCAACACGTTCACCCACAACGGCTTCTTCGGCAACGACACCAACGCCGACTTCGCGGAGGCCACCACGACCGCGGGTCACGCGATCAACTGCTACCGCGGCAATAGCGACGCCCAGGGCAACCTCACCAGCTCGCCGACCGGCTTGCAGCAGAGCAACGGCTCCTGCGGCCAGACCGCGCTGATCCCCGACGTCGATCTGCCGTTCACCAGCCAGGTGCTGTGTGACTCGCAGTTCCTGGGAGCCGGCTCGACTCCCTGCCCCCCGGGGGCCAACTACCCGCGTCGGACTGCGGTGATCATGCACCCGCTCCCGCGTGACCTCGCGACGATGCCAAACCCGTGCGCCGGGGTCCCCGCGAACCCGTGGTGCCCGGCGAAGCCCCGCCACAAGCGAAGCAAGAAGCGCCGGCGTCCGCCCTCTCACGGCTCGAGCGGCGGTCCCGACCAGGGGTAGCGGGGCCGCGGGTGCTCGCCACTAACCTCTGGCGGCGATGGCCTGCCTCGTGGTCAAGCTGGGGTCGAGCATCGTGGCCGATGAGCGCGGCGCGGTGCGCACCGACGTCCTGGCCGGGGTCTGCGACCAGCTGAGCGAGCTGCACCACTCGGGGCACGCCGTGGTGATCGTCACCAGCGGCGCGATCGCCCGCGGGATGGGAGCGATGTCGCTGGCGCTGCGCCCCCGGTCGGTCGATGAGCTGCAGGCGGCCAGCGCAGTGGGGCAGGGGAAGCTCTACCAGGTCTACGACGAGCTGTTGCGCGCCCGCGCAGTGCCGACCGCGCAGGTGCTGTTGACGTTCTTCGACATGAGCGCCCGGACCCACTACCTGAATGCCCGGCAGACGCTGCGCAAGCTGCTCGAGTGGCGGGTGGCGCCGGTGATCAACGAGAACGACACCACCGCCACCGACGAGATCTCGTTCGGCAACAACGACTTCCTAGCCGCGCAGGTCGCGATCCTGCTCGGGGCCGAGCTGCTGCTCCTGTTGACCGACGCCGCCGGGGTCTACACGGCCGATCCCCGGCTCGATCCCGCCGCGGCGCTGGTGGACCAGGTCGAGAGCTTCGAGGCACTCGAGCCGCTCAGCATCGGACACAGCGCCTCTCCGCTGGGCTCCGGGGGCATGCGCTCGAAGGTGGTCGCGGCCGAGATGGCAACCGCGGCGGGGATTCCGGTCGTGATCGCCAGCGGTCTGGAGCCTCGCTCGATTCTCGACGCGGCGAGCGGCACTGCGGTGGGTACCAGGTTCACCGCACGAGAGGGGCGCTATTCGAGCTTCAAGCTGTGGCTCAAGTACGCCAAACCCGCGCGGGGCAGGGTGCTCGTCGATGCGGGCGCCGCCCGGGCGCTACGCGAAGGGGGCACCAGCCTGCTGCCGGTCGGGATCGTCGGCGTCCGCGGGGACTTCGAAGCCGGTGACGCGGTCGAGATCGACCACGACGGGCGGTCGGTGGGGAAGGGGATCTGCAACTACTCCGCCCCAGAGCTGCGCAGGGTCTTGGGGATGAAGTCGGCAGACGTGCGCGAGTTGCTGCCGCGGGCGAGCGAGGAAGCAGTCCACCGCGACTATTTCGTGCTCGCGTAACCTGTGTGGCGATGGCCACCACCGCCCCTTCGATAGCCGACAGCTGTCTCGCTGCCAAGCGTGCCTCACGGACGTTGGCCACGCTCGGCTCCGAAGTCAGGGATGCGGCGCTGGAGGCGATCGCGGTGGCACTCGAGCAACGCACCGAGGAGATCCTCGAGGCCAATGCCAAGGACCTCGAAGCCGCGCGCGATGGCGACTATTCGGCCGCGTTTCTGGACAAGCTTGCGCTGAGCGAGCGACGCGTGGACGCGATGATCGCCGGTGTGCGGACGATCGCCGCGCTCTCGGATCCGGTCGGGGTGGTCACCGAGGGGCGGCGACTGCCCAACGGGCTGGAGGTCCGCAAGGTGCAGGTGCCGCTGGGCGTCGTCGCGGTCGTGTACGAGGCGCGGCCGAACGTCACGATCGACGCCGCTGCGCTTTGCCTGAAGTCCGGGAACGCGGTCGTGCTAAGGGGATCTTCCGCCGCGGCTCGCTCGAACGCGATCCTGGCCGAGATCGCGATCGGCGCGACCCGTGACGCGGGGCTGGCCGACGGTTCGATCGGCCTGGTCGCTGGGGGCCGGGAGGACATCGCCGAGCTGGCCACCCAGAACGGACTCGTCGACCTGATCATCCCACGCGGCGGCGAAGGGCTGAAGGCGGCGCTGAAGGGCGTCGCCACCGTGCCGGTGATCTACGCCGCGTCGGGCAACTGCCATGTCTATGTCGAGGCCAGCGCCGAGCCGGAGTCCGCTCGCCAGATCGTGCTGAACGCGAAGCTCCAGCGACCCGGGGTCTGCAACGCCGCGGAGACGCTGCTCGTGCACGCCGACATCGCCCCGGACTTCCTGCCCGCGACGCTCGCCGCGCTGGCGGACGCCGGCGTCACGCTGCACGGCGACGATCGGGCTCGCGCCGCCGCGCCGGGCGCGCGGATGGACTCCGCGAGCGAGCAGGACTGGGATACCGAGTACCTCGCGCTCGAGCTCGCGGTCGCGGTGGTGGACGGCACCGAGCAGGCGATCGAGCACATCAACGCGCACGGCAGCGGGCATTCCGAGGCGATCGTGACACGGGACCTCGCCGCGGCCCAGGCGTTCCAGCTCGGGGTCGACGCGGCGTGCGTGTACGTCAACGCCTCCACCCGGTTCACCGACGGGCAGGAGTACGGGATGGGCGCCGAGATCGGCAACTCCACCCAGAAGCTCCATGCTCGCGGCCCCATCGGGCTGCGCGAGCTGTGCACGTACAAGTACCTCGTCGAAGGCTCGGGCCAGATCCGCCCAGACTGAGCGCGGTGCGCGTAGGAATCCTCGGCGGAACCTTCAATCCGCCACACCTCGGTCACCTCGTGTGCGCGCAGGAGGCGTACCTTCAGCTGCAGCTCGAGCGAGTGATGCTGATTCCTGCCCGGATACCGCCACACAAGCCGATCGACGACGAGCCGGGCGTCGAGCACAGGCTCGAGTTGTGCCGACTGGCGATCGGCGGCGACAAGCGCTTCACGGTTTCCGGGATCGAGGTCGAGCGGGAGGGCCCGTCGTTCACGGTCGATACGCTTGAGCGGCTGAGCTCCGAAGCGCCCTCCAGCGAGCTGTTCCTGATCCTCGGCGGCGACGTCGCGGCAGGCTTGCCGCAGTGGCGCGATCCCAAGCGCGTGCTCGCGCTCGCCACGCCCGCGATCGCTGGGCGCCGGGGGACCGCCCGCAAGGCCGTCGAGCGCGCGCTCGAGTCGGTGTCAGGCGGCGAGCGAGCGCGATTCTTCGGGATGCCGCGGATCGCCGTCTCCTCGACGCTCGTCCGCAGGCGGGTCCGCGCCGGCCAGCCGATCAGGTACCTGGTCCCCGACCGGGTCGCGGCCTACATCGAGCAGCACGGGCTATACGGAGGCCGCGCCAGCCGATGACGCCCGAGCAGATGGCGCTCGCGATTGCCGAGCTGGCCGCCGATCGCAAGGCGATCGAGATCGTGCAGCTCGACCTCAGGGGAATGATCGGCTACACCGACTACTTCGTGATCTGCACCGGCCGCAGCGATCGCCAGGCGAAGGCGATCCACGACGCGATCCACGCCGGCATGAAGTCGCAGCACGCGATCCTCCCGCGCCGCGTCGAGGGACTCACGGAAGCGCGATGGATCCTGATGGACTACCTCGACGTGGTGGTCCACGTGTTCACCCCACCCACGCGCGAGTACTACCGGCTCGAGCAGCTGTGGGGAGAGGCTCCAGCGCACGCCGTCGGCGTCGGCAGCGGCTGAACCGCCGCCGCCACCGTGAGCCCATCGTTCACGCCGCTGGCGGCCCTGGCCCTGTGCCTGCTGGGGTTCGGCGTGGGCGTCTTCGGGACGCTGGTCGGCGCCGGTGGGGGGTTCATCCTGACCCCGATTCTGCTGCTCGTGTACCCCCACTCGACCCCGGCGCTGATCACCGCAATCAGCCTCGTGGTGGTGTTCTTCAACGCCGCCTCCGGGTCGGTTGCGTACTCGCGGCAGCGTCGGATCGACTTCCGCTCCGGGCTCGTGTTCGCGCTTTGCACGCTGCCCGGTGCAGTGCTTGGGGTGTTCGTCGCCGACCGGGTCTCACGACCCGGATTCGATGTGACGATGGGGATCGTGCTCGCCGGGCTCGCCGCGTGGCTGCTCCGGGGCACGGTGCCGCATGATCGGGGCAGACCGGCGGCCGGGGCGACGCGCACGTTGACCGACGCGAGCGGCAAGCAGTATCGCTATCAGGCAAACGTGCGGCTGGGTGCGGCGCTCAGCGTGGGCGTCGGGTTCATCTCGAGCTTCCTCGGGATCGGCGGCGGCGTCGTACACGTGCCGATCCTGGTGGCGCTGCTGGGGTTCCCCACCCACATCGCCACGGCCACCTCGCACTTCGTGCTGGCCTGCATGGCCCTGGTCGCGACGATCACGCACGCA
>JAFAZB010000060.1 GCA_019240015.1 Solirubrobacterales bacterium | reverse complement strand
GCAATCGCCGAGCGCTTGAGCCGGGGGACGATGCCCTGCGATGGCGCCTGGTCGAAGGAGCGCGTCGAGCGCTTCCAGCGCTGGGTCGAGGAAGGCACCCCTGAGTAGCGGCCCCGCCGGACGTGTCAGGGTTGCTCTTGGCTCTGGCCGTGGCTGTCGCAGAAACCCGGCGAGTGAGTGACTCGTTGTGTCGAGGTCATAACGCATCGGAGGCCCGCGATCGGAGACCTCCCGCCGTGCGTGACGGAGATCTCGAGCCAGAGGTCGGCGTTCTGCTCCGTCGGCTCGAAGTTTGCTGACAGGATCCGTCGAGCCGCCTCACTCACCTGCGCCGTACCCGGACGAATGCACATCCACGAGCACGATCACTGGACAGACGGCCCGCTTATTGCCGCGGCCGCGGCTGAGCAAACGGTGTCGCGGGATCAAAGCCGACGCCTGCGCTGAGACGCGCGCGCGCCGACTGCTGGGTCAGGGCGTGATCACCTTGATCTCGTTCGTGATCCCCGTAACGCCTTGGAGGTTCGCCACATCGTAGTAGGCGGCGTTGCTCTGATCCTGCCAGCCCACCTCGCCGGTGAGGGTCAGCCAGCCGTCGCTGACGTTCACGTCAACCAGGCCCTCGGGGACCTCAGTGTCCCGATGTAGGGCCTCGAGCGCAGCACCGCGGATGTCGGCGTCGGCGCGACGATCCGCGTCGAGGATGCGAACTTGCAGGTGATCCTCGACGTCGTAGACGCCCTCGACGTGGCGGGCGTCGCTGACCGCCGCGTAGCGCTGCGAGAAGCTGCCGACCGTGCCGCGCAGGACGACGGTACCGTCGACGGACGAGATCGCGACCTCGTCTGGTGACGGGATCCGCCGGTCGCGGGCCAGCGCTCCGCGAACGTCATCCTCGATCTTTACGTCGTAAGACACGAGTTTCTCCTTTCGCAACTGGTTGTGTGGCGAACCTGGAGCCGGGAAATCGTTGTTCCGATACGGCATGGGCGAGCGGGCATAACGTCGCGTTACCGAACCGGTCGCGTCGGCGGTCGTGATCGGCGCCGTGGACACGCCGCGCGCGGAGGAGACCAATCAGCCCGACATCGCTGAGCGCATGACCGAACGGCGTCGCGTATCTGTCCGGAGCGGAGCTCACGAGCGCGACGCGAGGGAACTGCAAGACGCCGCCGGTCACCGCAACACCGCGGTGCCACGGGGCGACTCGGTCAAGCCCACCGAAAGCCCGCTCGATCGGCTCCAACAGCGGTGCAAGTACCAGCGCACATAACAACAGCACCACCGCCTCGCCACCACACAGCTCACCGCGAAACGCGTTGCGCCAGCCCGAGAGGGCGTCCGATTTTCTGTGTAGGCGTTAGTTGGGGACTCGATCTCCGAAGTGGATTTTGAACGCCAATAGGGCTTTGGTCCACCCGCGCGGCCGTGTCCATTGGGGCACGGCGTTGCAGATCGCGAGGTAGATCAGTTTGCGGGCGGCGTCCTCTGAGGGGAAGCTGCCCTTGGTCTTGACCGCTTTGCGCAGCTGGCGGTTGAGCGCCTCGATCGCGTTTGTCGTGTAGACCACGCGCCGGACGTGCTCAGCTGTTTCTCAGCCAGCACACCGTGGCCTATCACCTGCGCAAGGCGTTCTCCAAGCTGGGGATCAACTCCCGCCGGGAGCTGGCTGCCGTGCTCCCGAGGTCCGGACCCGAGCCGGTCCCCGCCTGACTGCAAGCGTCCAGGAACGCTATGGGAGACACTGCGGCGCCCGACTTCTCCGAGAACGAATTCGGGGACCTATAACGGACGGTTGTGGGCGCGGCGCGCGGAGGTATTGGCGTGGGGGATCGGACGGCTCATGCTCGACGCGTCAACCAGTCTCGGCTGACAGGACTGTTCTCTGCGATGTCTGACCACTGCCACACCCGCCCACACCGCTACCGGACCGGCCGCGAGATTTCTGTCGGGCTCCTCGACCGTAACGCTGACAGGGAGGCGAGCGCTCGGAGGCGCTCGCGCGTCCGAGCATGAGTTCTCCGAGCTACG
>JAFAZB010000017.1 GCA_019240015.1 Solirubrobacterales bacterium | reverse complement strand
TCGCCAAGGTCGAGCCGCAGGTCCAGCAGCAGCCGCTGCCCGACCTCCCGCTCGGCGGCGCTGACGCCGACGTGCGTGAACAACGACAGGCCGGTGATCTCGATCGTGACCTCCGGCTCGGCGCGCTCCTCCTCGTCTACGTCGTCGACATCGTCGAACTCGTCGGCGTCGTCGGGGGCCATGCTCCGGTGACCGTAGCAGCCGTCACCGCGAGCGCGTCATGGACGGGCCCGACGTCGTGGACCCGGAACACCCGCGCTCCCCGTTCGTACGCGAGCACGTTGGTGGCGACCGTGGCGGCGACCCGCGCGTCGAGCCCGCGCCCGGTGATCCGCCCCAGGAACGACTTGCGCGAGGTGCCGATCACAAGCGGCCTGCCGAGCCCCGTCAGCTCGTCCAGCCGCCGCAGCAGCTCGAGGTTGTGCTCGACCGTCTTGCCGAACCCGATCCCGGGGTCGAGCATGATCCGCCGCTCGGCGACGCCCTCGGATACCGCGAATGCCATCCGCGCCTCCAGGAACGACTTGACCTCGCTGACGACGTCGTCGTAGCGCGGGTCGCGCTGCATCGTGCGGGGCTCGCCCAGCATGTGCATCAGGCAGCACTCCGCGCCCGAGGCGGCCACGACCGAGACCATCTCGGGATCGCCGCGCAGCGCCGTGACATCGTTGACCAGACTCGCTCCCGCCGCCAGCGCCGCCCGCGCGACCGTCGCCTTGGAGGTGTCGATCGACAGCTGGGCCTGGACATCCGGCGAGGACGCGAGCGCTTCGATCACCGGCAGCACCCGGCGCAGCTCCTCCTGCTCGGCGACCGGCTCGGCGCCGGGGCGGGTCGACTCGCCGCCCACGTCGAGGATCTGTGCGCCTTGCGCGTGCAGGTCGGCCCCGTGGGCGACCGCCTTGTCGGGGTCCAGATACCGGCCTCCGTCAGAGAACGAGTCCGGGGTGACGTTGACCACGCCCATGATCCGAAACGCGTCAGTCATCGGGCCAGCGCCCGTGTCGGTCGAAGTACTCGCGCGCCTGCTCTTCGCGTTCGCGGTCGCGGTTGCTCGCGACGCTCATCCTGAACATCCAGTTGAGCATCCACACGATCAGCGCCGCGATCAGCAGCGCCACCCCCGCGGCCGCCAGCGAGTCGCCGAGCGTTCCCTTGCCGACCCGTCCTCCCCCCAGCACGATCAGCACCGCTCCGGCCGCCGCGATCGTCAGCGGCAGCCACACCCGGGTCGCGGTCAGCAGGGCCCGGCCGAGCCTGCCCGGGTGATCGTTCACCGCGCCCACGTTACCGCGCCCACGCTACCGCGCCGACGTTGCCGCGTGAGCGAGTGCTGGGAACCCGCTGACTATCAGCTAGTTCCCAGCACTCCCCCGGCAGCCGCGCTACCACCGCCCCACGCGCCGCCCGAAGCCCCCGAACGTCTAGGGCAGGTTCAAACTGCCGCCGGCGACGAGCCCGTACCTGTCATCACTCGTGAGGTTGGCCCCGGCCGCGGTGATGTTGCCGGTGGCGAAGACCGCGCCGGAGCCGGTGATCGTGCCGGTGACGGTGAGGTCGCCGTGGATCACCAACACCCCGCTGGCCAGGTTCAGGTTGCCGTTGACGGTGTAGGAGCCTTTCGACTGCTGGGCCCCGCTCAGGCTGGCATTCCCGTTGACGCTAGCCGGCAGCTCGCTCGCGCCGCCGGAGACGTTCGCCTGCAGCGATGCGATCTGCTCGCTAGAGATGTGCTGACCACTCTCGCCTGAGACGGAGACCTTCCCCTCGGAATCCGCCATCACGACGTCCTGGCCGACCTGGATCGCGAGCGTCTTGAGCCCCAGGTGCTGCGCAATCGCGGTCACGGTCGCGCCGTCGATGTTGCCCGAGTCGACCGCGCCCACCGCGCTGCCGAGGTCCTGCTCACAGAGCACGTCCCCCGGGAATAGGTCTTCGCCATTCGCGTCCAGGGTGGGGTTGGCGAACACGACGTGAGCTGCAGTGGAGTGACCACTGGTCCAT
>JAFAZB010000011.1 GCA_019240015.1 Solirubrobacterales bacterium | reverse complement strand
TGGCTGCGCGAGTACCACGTCGACGGGATCCGCGTCGACGCGGTCGCGTCGATGCTGTACCTGAACTACTCGCGCAAGGAGGGGGAGTGGGTGCCAAACCAGTTCGGCGGTCGCGAGGACCTCGACGCGGTCGCGTTCCTGAAGGAGCTCAACGAAGTGCTCTACGCGCGGGAACCGGGGATCGTGTCCGCCGCCGAGGAGTCGACCGCGTGGCCGGGAGTCTCGCGACCCACATATCTGGGCGGGCTGGGGTTCGGCTTCAAGTGGAACATGGGCTGGATGCACGACACGCTGCGCTACTTCCAGCAGGACTCCATCTACCGGCGCTACCACCACCACGAGCTGACCTTCAGCCTCATGTACGCGTTCAGCGAGAACTTCATCCTGCCCCTGTCCCACGACGAGGTCGTGCACGGCAAAGGCTCGCTGTACCGGAAGATGACCGGCGATCGCTGGCAGAAGTTCGCCAACCTGCGCTGCCTGTACGCCTACATGTGGGCCCACCCGGGCAAGAAGCTGCTGTTCATGGGCTCCGAGCTGGCCCAGGAGCGCGAGTGGAGCCACGAGAGCTCGCTCGACTGGCATCTGCTCGAGCAACCCGAGCACGCCGGGATCCAGGCCCTGGTGCGAGACCTCAACCGCTCCTACCGCGAGGAGCCGGCCCTGTGGGAGGTGGACTCGGACCCCTCCGGGTTCTGGTGGCTCGAGCCCAACGACGCCGACAGCAACGTGGTCGCGTTCGCGCGCGCGTCGGCCGACGGTGAGCGGGTGCTCGTGTTCGCGGCCAACCTGTCGCCCGTGCCACGCCCGGCCTACCGGCTGGGGCTGCCACGTCCGTGCCGCTGGCGCGAGCTGCTCAACACAGATTCCGCCTTCTACGGCGGAGGCGATGTCGGAAACCTCGGCGCCGTGTCGCCCGACCCCGTGCCCTGGCACGGCCAGCCCGTGTCGGCCGAGGTTACGCTGCCGCCGCTGGCGGCGATCTGGCTCGTGCCGGAGTGAGGGACCGCCACCACACATGGGAGCGGCCGCTGGGGGCGCGCCCGGCGGGCGACGGCCAGGTCCAGTTCACCGTCTGGGCGCCGCACGCCGAGTCGATCACGCTGCGGCTGGGCGACTCCGAGCTGGCCTTGGAGCACGCCGGCGACGGGGTTTATGGAGTACTCGCCCCGGCTCGCGCCGGGGACGACTACTGGTTCTGCCTCGATGGGCGCCTGCTGCCGGACCCCTGCTCGCGCTGGCAGCCCGAGGGTCTGCGAGGGCCTTCCCGGGTGGTGGCGCTGCCGCCGCCGGAGCGCTTCCAGGCACCGTCGCTCGGGCGGCTCGTGATCTACGAGCTGCACGTCGGCACGTTCACCGCCGAGGGCACGTTCGAAGCCGCGGCGGCGCACCTGGAGGAGCTGGTGCAGCTCGGGGTGACCGCGATCGAGATCATGCCGGTGGCCGAGTTTCCGGGCGCTCGGGGGTGGGGTTACGACGGCGTCTACATCTCGGCCCCCCACTCCGGCTACGGCGGCCCGCAGGGCCTCGCCGCGCTCGTGGGGGCTGCCCACCGCGCCGGCCTGGCGGTGCTGCTCGACGTGGTCTACAACCACCTCGGCGCCTCCGGCGTGCAGGCGATGGAGGCGTTCGGGCCGTACTTCACCGACAAGTACGAGACCCCTTGGGGGCGAGCCATCAACTACGACGACGCCGGCTGTGGGGCCGTGCGCGAGTGGGTGCTTCAGAGCGCCGAAGGCTGGGTCCGCGAGTTCGGCATCGATGGCCTGCGGCTGGACGCGATCCACTCGATCTTCGACTCGAGCCCCGAGCACATCGTGCAGGCGATCGTGCGTAGGGTGCACGCGGTGCGCCCCGATGCCCTGGTGATCGGCGAGATCGGGCTCGACGATCCGCTTCGTCACGGCGGTCCCGCCTGCGACGCGCTCTGGGTCGACGACCTCCACCACGCGCTCCACGTACTGCTGACGGGCGAGCGCGACGGCTACTACGCGGACTTCGGCCGGGTGTCCGACCTGGCCCGCGGCTTCGCGCACACCCCGCCGGAACGCTTCGTCGTCTACGCACAGAACCACGACCAGGTCGGAAACCGGGCGTTCGGCGACCGGCTGGCGCCTGCGGTCCGGCCGCTGGCGGCGTTCTGCACGCTGCTCTCGCCATTCGTCCCGCTGCTGTTCATGGGCGAGGAGTACGGCGAGCAGGCGCCGTTTCAGTTCTTCTCCGACCACATCGACAAGCAGATCGCCGATGCCACCAGGGAGGGCCGTCGCGAGGAGTTCGCCGACTTCTCCCAGTTCGACCAGCAGGTGCCCGATCCCCAGGATCCCGCGACGCTCGAGCGCTCGAAGCTGACCAGGCGCGCCGACCCAGCGCTGGTGGGGCTGTACCGCGAGCTGCTTCGGTGGCGGTCCCGGCTCCCGCCCGGGGAACCGGCGGCGATCGAGTACGACGAGCCCGGCCGCTGGCTGCGGGTCCGGCGCGGCGAGTTCGAGCTGGTGTGCAACTTCGGCGCGGAGGCGACGAGCGTGGCGTGCGAGGGCTCGAGCGTGCTGCTGGCCACCGACCCCGACTGCGCGATCGTCGGCGACGGCGTCCGGTTGGCGCCGCTCTCGGGAGCCCTGGTCGCGTGAGCGAGGTCTGGCCAGGGGAGCCGTTCCCGCTCGGCGCGAGATGGGACGGCGGCGGAACCAACTTCGCGCTCTTCTCCGAGCACGCGGAGCGCGTTGAGCTGTGCCTGTTCGACGACGGCGGACGCGAGACCAGGATCGAGATGAGAGAGCGCAGGGCGCTCAACTGGCACTGCTACCTGCCCGGGGTCCACCCGGGCCAGCGCTACGCGTTCCGCGTGCATGGCCCCTACGAGCCGGCCGAGGGCCACCGCTTCAATCCTGCCAAGCTGCTGATCGACCCGTACGCGAAGGCGATCGACGGCGTGGTCGACTGGTCGGGCGGCGCCAACGTGCTGCCCTACGTCCCCGACGGCACCGACGAGGCCGACCTCGACCCCGACGACGAGGACGACGCGCCCGTGGTGCCCAAGGGGGTGGTGATCGACGACGCGTTCATCTGGGAGGGCGATCGCCCGCCGAGGGTCCCGTTCGCCGACACGGTCATCTACGAGACCCACGTGAAGGGCTTCACGATGCGCCACCCCGAGATCCGCGAGGACCTCCGCGGCACCTACGCGGGGCTGGCGTCCGAGGCGGCGATCGGCTACCTGAGCGAGCTCGGCATCACCGCGGTCGAGCTGCTGCCGGTCCACCACATCTCAGACGAGTCGTTCCTGTCCGAGCGCGGCTTGCGCAACTACTGGGGCTACAGCACGATCGGCTACTTCGCGCCACACTCGGAGTACGCCGCGACCGGCAGACGAGGCGAGCAGGTGAGGGAGTTCAAGGGGATGGTCAAGGCGCTGCACCGCGCCGGGATCGAGGTGATCCTCGACGTCGTCTACAACCACACCGCGGAGGGCAACCACCTGGGTCCGATGCTGGCCTTCAAGGGCGCCGACAACAGCTCCTACTACCGGCTGATGCCCGACGAGCCGCGCTTCTACATGGACTTCACCGGCACCGGGAACTCGCTGAATCCGGTCCACCCGAGCGTCCTGCGCCTGATCATGGACTCGCTGCGTTACTGGGTGATCGAGTGCCACGTGGACGGGTTCCGGTTCGAT
>JAFAZB010000002.1 GCA_019240015.1 Solirubrobacterales bacterium | reverse complement strand
CCTCGAGCTGGCTACCGCGTCCTGGGTGCACTGGTTCAACACCGCCCGGCTGCACTCCATGATCGGCCACGTCCCCCCGGTCGAGCACGAGCAGACCTACTACGCTCAGCCTCGATCCACCGCTGATCCTGGGGTGTGAGGATAGTTGATCTTCGGGGTGGTGTGGTCAGGTGTGGTCGTGCCGGAGCTGCCGGTGTGCCCGGCGTTTCCACTGTGGGGCTCCGGTCGGGCCTGGTGGGGCGGGGTGGTCAGGCGGCTGGGGTGGGGACGGGGTCGTGCAGGGCGGCGCGGAGCAGGTCGTCGAGGCCGGGTTCGTAGGGCCAGTCGCGGGGCAGGTGCAGGACGAGTCGGCGCGCGGAGCGGGCGAGGCGGGCGGCGACGTTGATCAGCTGGGTGCGCAGGGTCGCGGTGCGTTGACCGGTGTGCAGGCTGCCGGCCAGGGCGCCGGCGGCGCGGGTGAGGTTGTAGGCCATCACCGCGCAGGCGACCCAGGCGCCGTTGGCCGAGAAGTGCCCGGAGGGCAGGTGCGCGAGCGCGCTGTCTTTGAGGTCGGCGATGACCTGCTCGACCACGGCGTGGTCGCGGTGGGCGGCCTCGGCGGGCAGGGTCTCCAGCGGGCTGTCGGTGAAGATCGCGTGGTAGCGGTAGGCGGTGAACAGCTCGAGCTGTTCGTCGCTGAGTCGCCCGGCGAGATGGCGGGCGCCGGGGCCGTGCTGGTCGGGGTTGAGCCGGCGGACCCGGCGCACGATCAGCCGGGCGGTGACCTGCTGGTCGCGGCGACGGCCGGTGAACGCGGTGTAGCCGATCTCGGCGACCTCCGCGCCGGAGACCCAGTCGCCGATCTCGGGGTCGAAGATGCTGCTGCGGTAGTCGATGGCGGTCCAGCCCCCGGCGGGGATGGTGGCGATCGCGGCGCTGATCGTCGGGGTCTGGCGGACGGTGACCGAGAACCGCGCCCCGGCGCGGCGGGCGGCGGCGATGATCGATTCGGCGTAGAACGCCGAGTCGGCCCGCACGATCAGCAGCCCGCTGGCCCCGGTGCGTTTCGCCGTGGCCAGCGCGTCGGCGAGCAGCTTCGCCGCGCCGCGCATCGAGTTCGCCCCGCCCCGGCGCAGCCGGGCCCCGGCGATCAGCGGTACCCGACCGGGCGTGGACACGGTGGCGAGCAGGACGTTGAGACCGTTCACGCCGGTGTAGCCGCGCCCGCTGCCCTGCTTGCGGTAGCCGTGGGTCTCGCGCACGGTGTCGTCGATGTCGAGGTAGGCCAGCTCGTCGCCGCCGGGCAGCAGCGGCGCCCACCGGCACAGCGCGGCCAGCAGCCGCGCGGCGACCGCGTCGAGCTGACGGACATGCCCGAAGGTGAAGCTGCGCAGCAACGTCCCCAACGTCGAGGGTGCCCGCACCCCGGCGAACACCCGGCGCATCCCGCCGTGGCGCAGCACGTCCAGATCGCTGATGGAGTCCGCGCCAGCGACCATGCCCAGCACGACAGCCAGCAGCTTGCTCGCCGCGTTCGGGGCGGGCACCGTGAGCCGCTCGAGCAGCCGGGGCAGCCCGGCGCGGGTCGCCAGCGCCGACACCGCCACCAGCCCCGCGCACGACACAAGATTCGGATCGTCGAACCGGGCGGAGATCCGCCCGCGAGCATGAGAGAGTTGCATCCAGCGGATGCCCTTCTGCGCAGCGGGACAGGACCTTAGACAAGCCCTATCTTCCCTGCTCAGAGGGGCATTCGCGGCTCACGACCCGCCCTCACCAGCCAAGATGTTGGTGGATCGAGGCTGAGCCCGAGGTACGTCCCCGAGATGTGACATCTTGGGGACGTGGCCACTCGCTCTCCCGCCGAGGCCTACGAGCAGGCCCGCACCCGCGCCGCGCACCCGCAGCTCTCCCTGTTCGCCACGGAGCTGTCGTTCGAGCTCGACGACTTCCAGCGCCGCTCGTGCCTGGCCCTCGAGCAGGGCCACGGCGTGCTGGTCTGCGCGCCGACCGGTGCCGGCAAGACCGTCGTGGGCGAGTTCGCGGTCCACCTGGCCCTGGCCCG
>JAFAZB010000502.1 GCA_019240015.1 Solirubrobacterales bacterium | reverse complement strand
ACCCGCAGCGGCTCCAACGGCGGGGAGAGGTCCGCTGGCCGGTCCGGTCGGCGGTCCACTGCATCGAAATGAGCGTCGTCGAGCAGCTCACCAAGGGACCGGCGGCGGCGATCGAGTTCGCCAACATCCTGCTCACCCAGAACGACGCGCAGGTCGGCACCAGCCCCAAGGACGTCGTCTGGACCCATCGCAAGACCACCCTTTACCGGTACCGCAGCGACCGCCGACGGCACCCCATCCCCGTGCTGTTGGTGTTTGCGCTGATCAACCGGCCAGACATCTTCGATCTGCGTCCTGGCAACTCGTTCGTCGAGTTCCTGCTCGCCGAGGGCTACGACGTGTACCTGATCGACTGGGGCTATCCCGAGGAAGAGGACTCAGACGTGGGGCTCGAGGCCTACGTGTGCGACGAGCTTCGATGGGGGATCCGTGAGGTGCTGCGCACCAGCGGAGAAGACGAGCTGACGCTGCTTGGCTGGTGCATCGGCGGGACTCTGTGCCTGCTGTACGCCGGCCTGTATCCGGAGAGTCCGGTGCGCAACATGGCGCTGCTCACCACTCCGGTCGACACCACCGGCTCGCTGTACTGGACCTGGGTGGGCCGCGACTCGTTCGACGTCGACTACGTCGCCGACGGATACAAGGCGATTCCGGGCCAGGCGATCGACTGGGCGAACAAGATGATGAAGCCGGTGACCAACTATTGGACGACCTACCGGCGTCTGTGGGAGGGCGTGCTTGCCGGCAAAGCCCGGCGCGATGCGTATCAGGCGATGGCCCGCTGGGTGGCGGACAACCCGCCATTCCCGGCCCGCGCCTACCGGGAGTGGATCACCTGGATGTACAAGGAGAACCGGCTGGTGGCTGGACGGATGCGGCTGCGCGGCGAGCGCGTGGACCTGCGCAGGGTCCAGCAGAGCCTGCTGGTTGTGACGGCGGGGGCCGATCACATCGCACCGCCGCAGGGGACCAAGCCGCTGCTCGAGCTGGTCGGCAGCGACGACATCACATGCATCGACCGACCCGGAGGACACATCGGGCTGATGGCGGGATCCAAGGCCCGCGAGGAGATCTGGCCTGACATCAGTCAGTGGCTCCAACAGCGATCACAACCCACGAGGGAGGGATGAAACATGGCCACCGTCGACACCGCCGAGCGGACCAGCTCGGTAGCCGGGGCGAAGCTCAAAGACCGCGTCGCCTTGGTTACGGGCGGCACACGCGGGATCGGGGCGGCGATCTGTCGCAGCCTCGCCAACCAGGGAGCGACCGTCGCGGCCGGTTATTCGCGTGACAAGGACCGGGCCGAGACCTTCCTACGGGAGCTCGAGCAGCTGGAGGCCACCGCCAGCGTCCATCAGGGCAACGTGGCCTCGGCCGAGGACTGCAAGCGCACCGTGAACGAGGTGCTGGAGCAGTACGGGCGGCTCGACATCCTGGTCAATAACGCCGGTATCACGGTCGACAAGCCGGTCCTGAAGATGGCCGACGACGACTGGTACAAGGTGCTCGCGGTCAACCTATCCGGCGCCTTCTTCATGTCGAAGGTAGCGCTTGAGCACATGCTCGAGCGCGGCACCGGGCGGATCGTGAACATCTCCTCGATCGTCGGGCAGATGGGCAACATCGGTCAGACCAACTATGCGGCCTCGAAGTCGGGCATGTTCGGCCTGACCAGGTCGCTGGCACGGGAGGCGGCGGCCAACCTGCAGAAGTCCGGCAAGGCCGACGAGCATGGCATCGGGCTGACCGTCAATGCGGTCGCGCCCGGTTTCATCGAGACGGAGATGCTCGACACGGTTCCCGAGAAAGTGCTCGACAAGATCCGCTCGCAGATCCCCCTTGGCCGTCTGGGCCGACCGGACGAGGTGGCGCGGGTGGTGCACTTTCTGAGCGCGGACGCGTCGGCCTACATCACCGGCCAGGTCTGGGCGGTGAACGGCGGACAGGACATGTGAGGCAGTCGGACCGGCGCGGGCCACCCGGCCCAGCGCCGGTCCGCGACCACTGCCTACTTCCCGTTGCGGATCACCGCGGCTTGACCTTGGCCGCCGCCGACGCACAATGCCGCAACCCCGCGCTGGATGTCCGAGCGCTTCATCTCGTGCAGCAGCGTGACCAGGATCCGGCCGCCACTGGCGCCGATCGGATGCCCGAGCGCGATCGCGCCGCCGTGGCGGTTGATCCGCTGGGGCTCCAGCTTCAGCTCCTTGATCACGGCCAGCGACTGGGCTGCGAACGCCTCGTTCAGCTCGATCAGGTCGATGTCCTTTAGCTTCAGGCCGGCCTTATCGAGCGCCTTGCGAACCGCGGGAACGGGACCGATCCCCATGATCTTCGGCTCCACGCCGACCGACGCATAGCTCTCGACGGTGCCAAACGGCTCGAGCCCGCGCTTCTTGGCGGCACTGGCCGACATCACGAGAATCGCCGCGGCGCCGTCGTTGACGCCCGAGGCGTTGCCAGCCGTGACCGTGCCGTCGTCCTTGCGAAATGCGGCGCGCAGCTTAGCCAGCGTCTCGGCCGTGACGCCAGGACGGGGATGCTCGTCCGTTTCCACGACCATCGTGCCCTTCTTGGCCGGGACCTCGATCGGCACGATCTCGTCCTTGAACACACCGTCGTGAATCGCTCGCTCCGCTTTCTGTTGGCTGGCGGCGGCGAACTCATCCTGCTCCTCGCGCGTGATCCCATACTGGTCGGCGAGGTTCTCGGCGGTGACCCCCATGTGGATGTCGTTGAAGGCATCGATCAAGCCGTCGGTGAGCATCGAGTCGATCAGCTCCGCGTTGCCCATCCGCGCCCCGAAGCGGGCCTTTGGCATCAGGTACGGCGCCCTGGTCATGTTCTCCATGCCGCCGGCGACGACGATCTCGGCGTCACCAGCACGAATCATCTGCGACGCGATCGCGACCGATTTCAGCCCCGATCCGCACAGCATGTTGATCGTGGTGGCCGGCACCTCCTTCGGAATGTCCGCTCCGAGCGCGGCCTGGCGGGCGGGGTTCTGGCCGAGGCCCGCCTGCAGCACGCAGCCGAGCAAGACCTCGTCCACTTCCTCGCCTGATACCTCGGTCCGCTCCAGCAGCGCCCGGATTGCATGCGTTCCGAGCTCGCTCGCTGACACGTCTTTGAACTGTCCCCCGAATGTCCCGACCGGCGTCCTCAGTGCGCCGACGATGACAGCGTCTTCCATTCCGACCTCCCTCGCTGGTCAAACCCTTTCACGTTCAGTATCCGACTACCCTCGATTTTCGCAGTTAAGCCGCCAACTTTGAATCGTTGGGAGTAAGTGGGACTGGACGCGGATCGCCCCGCGAGCGGGCGTTCAGCGACTGGAGCTGCTGCGGCCGCCTGACCGGGCGCGGCTCGCGCCTCTCCGGGCTCCGCCGCCGGAGCGAGTGGCGCCGCTGCCGGAGCGAGTGGCGCCGCTGGAGGAGCGAGTGCCGCCGCTGGAGGAGCGAGTGCTGCCGCTGGAGGAGCGAGTGCTGCCGCTGGAGCGAGCTGAGCGGCTCGTGCGGCGCCGTCGGGTCGCCCGCTGGTCGCGCGGAATCTCTGTCCGGACGATCTCCTTGACCAAGCGCGTCAGTTCGGCGTCCAGAAACTTCGCCATGCGCTCCTCGTCGCGCCGGATGCCCTTCGCGAGCTGTGCCGTCTCCCGGTCGCCCACTTCGGTGGCGAGGGTCTCGATGCGGCTGTAGATCGCCATCTCCACGTGCTCCTCGCGCAGCTCCTCTTGAGCGTTGCGCAAGTGGGTCTCCGCCTGCGGGGTGACCATCGCGCGCGCCGTTCCGAGCTGTCCCTTCATCGCCGCGACGGCTTTGCCGGTCGTCTCCCCGACCACTTCGGGGAGACCGGGGAGGTTGGGTCCGACCGTCGCGGTCCCACCGAGCTTCTTGATTCGCGAGGCCACGCGACGCTTGTGATCACGCGTTTCCTTCAGGTGCTGCTGGAGGCGCTTCTTGTAGGACCGTTTCTGGGTGAGCGCGATGTGTGCCGTTAGGTCGGCCTCGAGCTCGGCCTCCTTCACGTGCGCCTCGCCCAGCCATTGCGCCAGCTTGGCGTCTCGCTCGTTCACAGTGCCATCGTTAGCCATCGGAGGTACCTCTTCTCAGTTGGTAGATCCTCTGTCGCTGACCCGTCTAAGCTCGCGCTCGACGGCCGACAGCACGGTCTGACGGCGGCGCTTGCCGCCCTCGTACAGCTCTACGGCGGCCAGCTCGGCGGGCGAGGCACCCTCCAAGCGGCCGATCAAGTCCGGTGCGTCCAGGTCGTCGTAACCCTCCCACGGCTCGGCGACCGTCACCTGGGCGCCGGCTCCGTCCTCGGCGCCTGGCTCGGCGTCCTCGCGCACCAGGGTCGCCTCCTCGGAGACGTGCTCCGCGGGCGGGCCCGGGACTTCGGTGGGTCGGACGGTTTGGGGCTCCGCGGACGGGCCCCGGGGCTCGGCGGGCGGGGAGTCGGAGGGTGGGGAGTCGGTGCGCGCGGCCTCCGCGGATGAGGGCGGGGGCGGTGGGGGCGGGGCGGCTCGCCTGCGTGCCGGTGCCCGGCCTTCGCGCGCGGCCGGCCGGCGCCCGGCGGGTTGCCGCTCGCGTGAGCGCTGTTCGCGGCCGGCCGGTCGCCGTGGCGCCGTCGGCGCTTGCTGCGTCGGGGCGCGCGCGGTCCCGCCCACCCCCACGACCCGTGCCGCCGCGCCAACAGCACGCCCAGACACGTGGCCGGCTCCACGCAACGCGATCTGCGCGGTGCGCGCGGTGATGCGCAGCGGCGCGGTGATCAGCTTGGTCATCATCGCGTCCTTATTACCCGCGGGGACGCAAACCACGCACTCGCGGTGTGGGCTCCGCCGCCTACGCGCGTCCCACCTGCACGAGATCCCAAACTAACTCCCGCCCAGACGAAATGGGTGCTCGAGCATCTATGCAATGCACGAGCCCCCAAGTTGTCGAGCGGCGGACCAGTTTGGTTGCTCGTGCACACCGTGGGACGGGACCCGGCGCCCCCGGGGAGGGGAGGCGAGGCCGGGCGCTCCAGGGAGTGGAGGCGAGCCCCGGCCCCTCGGCCCTACTGGCGCCGCGGCGGGCGCGTGGGCGAGCCCCGGCCCACGCGCCCGCCCGACGCTCAGTGCAGCAGCGAGAGCGAGTTCGAGCCGGCGCCGCTGCCGGCGTCGTCGACGAAGTACAACCCATGGCCTTTGGGCGCTATCGCCAGACCGAACAGGTCACCCGCTCCATTGGGGATCAGCGTCTTGGAACTGCGATGCCCGCTGGGAGTCGTCTCGACGATGCTGCCGTCACCACCGTTGGCGGTTATCACGTCGCCGTTCGGCGCGATCGCCAGCCCGAGTGGGTCCATCAGGCTCACGTCGACCGCGACCGTGTTGCCGCCGCCGCCGAGGGCCGTCGTCCGGGTCAGTGCGTTCGGGACGGCGGCGATCCGGTTGCCGTTTGAATCTGCCACGTAGAGGACATCGTTACGACCAAGCCCGACGCCCGTCGGGCCGACTATCAGCGCGCTCGGGTCGGTGTGCTCGGCGAACCCACGTGCGATCACCTGGTTCGATGTCACATGCGGAATCTCCCCATTGTGAATTCGCAGACCGATTCTGATCACGGTCCCGTGCTTCACGACCATGCCTCCGGCGCCGACGGTGCCGTTGAGGACGTTGGTGACGAACAGAACTGCGCTGGTCCCCTGATCGACGGCGGTCATGTCCCAGGGACCGTTGATGTCGCCTCCGGACAGCGTCTTGACCACGTGGCCGGAGGCGTTGAGGATCGTCAGCGCTCCGCCGCGCGCGGCACTCGAGCTACCACCAGGCGCGGGCAGGCTGCCAACCACTACGTAGCCGCTCCGAAGGACGACCAGCGCGGTGGTCAGGCCGACCGCCGGCGCCGTGGTCGGCCGCGGGACGACCGCGAACACGCTCACCTTGCCACCGGGCGAGAGCTCCATGATGCTGGACCCGGTCCCCTGCTGGTTCTGCGCGTTGTTGAAGTTCGAGACCAGGACATCGCCCTTGACGAGGCGGCCGCTGCTGTGCGGAACGACCGCTACGCCGTAGGGGTTCTGGTCACCCATCGCGGCTCCGGTGGCCGGCACGGTCGAAGCGATCACCTTGATCTTGCTGAAGTTGTCGATGAACGGCTTGGCGGAAGCCGCGGCTGGTACGGCCGCGGCAAAGGAGGCCAACGTGCCCACCACAAGCGCCCGGCGACGAGAAGTCATCTAGGTTCCTTTCTGTTGCCTGTCTGCCACGACGCCGCGACCGCGGCAAACCTTCCCCGGCGGCGGACGGGGCAAGGCGACGAAGACGACCGAAGTCTTTAGGGTGGTGCTTGAGGAGGAGAGGAGGAGGCGTTGTTAGACCTGGATCTCAAGCGAGCGCTGACCGACCTGGATCTCAAAGGGGCGCTGACCGGTGGCGTAAAGCTGGTCGAGCGCTTTGGCGAGGAGGCCTATTTCGCGGCTCTCTGCGTGCGCAGCGGAATGGTTCGTCCGGAGCTGCCGCACCGGGTTGCGCGGATGCTGCTCGCGTTCGATCGCCACGGGCTGCTGGGCGGCGCGGTGGCGGTCGGTGCGATCCGCCACGGCGACCGGCCGGCGGTGATCGACGAGCGCGGTGAGCTGACGTTCAAACAGCTGGACGAGCGCTCGAACGCGCTCGCGAATGCGTGGCTCGACCACGGACTCGAGCCGGGCGACGGGGTCGCGATCCTGGCCCGGAACCATCGCGGGTTCCTCGAGTCCGTGTTCGCCGCCGCCAAGTGCGGCGCGAAGATCGTGTTGCTCAACACGTCATTCGCGGGACCCCAGATCCGCGAGGTCGCAACGCGCGAGGGGACCGACCTGCTGGTCTACGACGACGAATACGGAGAGACGCTGGAGGGCATCGATCCGCCCCGGGGCCGCTGGCGGGCGTGGACCGATGAGGAGTCAGAGGACGAGGACACGCTGGAGTCACTGATCGCGGCCGGCTCCACCGACGCGCCCCCGAAGGCAGGCGCCTCACCCCGAATCGTGATCCTGACCAGTGGGACGACCGGCACGCCGAAGGGCGCGCCCCGGTCCGAGCCACGCTCGCTCGCGCTGGTGGGCGGAGTGCTGAGCAAGGTCCCGTTCCGTGCGCGGGAGGTGACCGAGCTGTGCGTACCGATGTTCCACGCGCTCGGGTTCGCGATGGCGACGCTGGCGCTCGGACTCGGCTCGACGCTGGTGATCAGGCGCCGCTTCGACCCGGAGGAGACACTCGAGAGCCTCGAGCAGCACGAGTGCACGTCGCTGATCGTGGTCCCGGTGATGCTGCAACGGCTGATCGAGCTCGGGGATCAGCCGCGCGAGGACCGGGACCTGTCGGCGCTCAAGATCGTCTTCGTCGGCGGCTCGCAGCTCGGCACGGAGGTGTGCAAGCGAGCCTTGGCGGCCTTCGGACCGGTCGTCTACAACCTGTACGGCTCCACCGAGGTGGCGTACGCGACGATCGCCACGCCCGAGGACCTCGAACACGAGCCGGGCTGCGTGGGAGGCGTCGTGCGCGGATCGGTGGTCAAGATCCTGGACGAGGACGGCAAGGAGCTGCCCGCTGGCGAGAGCGGACGGATCTTCGTCGCCAACAGCTCGCAGTTCGAGGGGTACACCGGCGGTGAGAACAAGGAGCAGGTCAAGGGCCTGATGTCCTCCGGCGACGTGGGGCATTTCGATCACGAGGGCCGACTGTTCATCGACGGCCGCGACGACGAGATGATCGTGTCTGGTGGCGAGAACGTGTTCCCGCACGAGGTCGAGGAGCTGCTGGCGGGCCACGAGGCGATCGAGGAGGCCGCGGCCGTGGGCGTCGAGGACGAGAAGTTCGGGCAGCGGCTGAAGGCATTCGTGGTTCTGCGCGACGGCCAGCAGGTGAGCGAGGACGACCTCAAGGAGTACGTCCGGGACAACCTGGCCCGCTACAAGGTTCCTCGGGAGGTCGTGTTCATCGACTCGCTGCCGCGCAATCCGACCGGCAAGGTGCTCAAGCGGGAACTGCTCGAGCAGGACGAGGATTCCGAGCAGGAGAAAGTCGAGCAGCAGGCCAGCGATTAGCCGGCGCCACCGGCCAGCCGGTGCGTGCCTGCGGCTCCGTAGACTCGCGGCGTGCTGATTCTGCCGCCGAACCATGCGCGCTCGCTGCAGTCGCCGCGAGTCTTTCGCAGCCGCGAGAAGTGGATGCTGGGCGGCGTGATGCTCACCGCGAGCGCGCTGATCATCGCGGTCGTGATCTCGGTCGCGGCTGCCGGGCACAGCTCGCGCAACGGCTGCATCGACGTCACGATCTCCTACTCGACCGGCGGCCAGGAGATCTATCGCTGCGGGGCCGCTGCCCGACAGACCTGCGCCGCGGCGGGCGCGCCCGGTGGCTTCACTGGAGCGATCGCACGGACGGTCGCGATCGAGTGCCGCAAGGCCGGTCTGGCGGTGGGCTGAGTTGCCCGATCCAGATCAGTTCCGCGCGCAGTTCCCGGTCTTCGAGCACACCGCCTATCTGAACGCGGGGACCGAGGGGCCGGTGCCGCGGCGGGCGGCCGAGGCCGTCCACGAGCGGATCGAGCTTGAGCTCCAGGACGGTCGCTGCGGTCGCCGCTATTTCGAAGAGGTGATCGAGCTGGCCACGAAGCTGCGGGCAGGGTACGCGAAGGTGCTCGGCTGCGGGCCAGCGGAGGTGGCCCTCACCGGCTCGACCACCGATGGCGTCAACAC
>JAFAZB010000488.1 GCA_019240015.1 Solirubrobacterales bacterium | reverse complement strand
CGGCGCGGTATCGGAGCCTGGCTGCTGATGAGCGCGGCAAGCTGGCTCCGGCTCGGCGGCACGAGTCGTCTCATGAGCTATGTCATCGATGGCGCCGACGCCGAGGCGTGGGTCCAGTACTACGCGCGCTTCGGCGTATTGCCAATCAACCGAACGACACGCGGGTGGCGACGAGCGCCGTGACCCCGCCGGCCGTCGCAGCCGCCACGACGCGGCCCGCCCACCCTCGGGCTGGAGCGTCCCGTGTTCTGCAGTCCGCGCTCAGCGGGTGTTCGGATCGCCTGCCATGAGGTTTCGCTGTGCGAGTGAAGCAGGACGGGGCCCAGCCCGGGATCACGCCGCCGAGCGGACCAACGCCGGGGGTGATGCTTTTTGGTGTGGGGGCTGGATTCGATCAGGCGGGAACTGTGGCCAGATCGACGAGGCCGGGCAGGCGGAACGGGAGCTCGGACCAGTTCGTCCCGCGGTCCTCTGTCAGCAGCAGCATTCCGCCGCGCAGTCCGACGAGGAGTCGATCGGCTGGGTTTGTGAGCAGCGCGTACGGCATGCGTCGGTGCTCTGCGGAGTCGCCCCAGCTATCGATGGGATGCCAACCGTTGCCATGGGAGCGCCAGAGCCGGGATTGGCCGTCCCCGTCGCCGTGGGCGGTGAACGGGGAGCGGCTGACCGATACGTACCAGAGATCGGGGTCCTCGGGATCCACGGCCTGCGCCCAGGCGTAATGACGATCGAGCCCCCGCTCGTAGTGGCTCCAGGTCTCGCCGCGATCGTCCGAGCGGGCGATGCCTTGCCCGGCCGCTTCGTAGATGCGGTCCGGCGCGAGCGGGTGGGTCAGCAGCTGGTGAGCGTCGCTGTGGGCCTGGGGGTTGTGATCGGCCCATGATGCGCCCCCGTCCCGCGAGCGCATCACGCCGCCCAGTTCGATCCCCACGGCCAACCAGTCGGCGTCCGTGGGGTGAAGGGCGATCGTGCGGACGTGGTGCGTCCAGGGGCGGGGCGGGAAGGACCAGCGCGGCTCGCTTGGCAGCTCGCGCAGCGCGGGCAAGAGCTGCCAGCTTTGGCCACCGTCCTCGGAGCGGTACAGGTTGCTGGGTTCGGTGCCGGCGTACACCACGGATGTTCCAGCCTCCAGATGGCACGGCGAAACGGCCAGCGAGAGCACGCGGGGCTCGGCGATTCCGGGACCTGCCTCACGCCAGGTTTCTCCCGCGTCCTCGCTGACGTAGAGGCCGCGGTCCATCGTCCCGACGTAGAACCGGCGCGGATCCGCGGGGTCGGCGGCGATGCACCGCGCACCGCTGCCGGCGAGGTGCGTCTCCATCTGGGTGGCGGTGGATCCGGACAGCACGAAGCTGGCCAGGCCGTCATCGGTCACGGCGAGGATCCGCGCTCGCTCAGCCATCGGTGCTCCCGCTGCCGGTGGCCGGCTGGCCGAACATCTCCGCCGCTGCCGCGGCGATCTCGTCTGGCGGGACGTCGCGGATCTTCTGAGCGACGTTCCAGCGATGGCCGAAAGGGTCGCTGAGCTGCCCGTGGAGCTCCCCCCAGAACTGCTCGGCGAGTGGGTGGCGCTCCTCGGCTCCTGCGTCGAGCGCTTGGCTCCAAAGGACCTTTGCGTCCTCGGTGCTGATTTGGAGCACGGTCGCGGTGCCGCCGATCGAACGGGGGGAGAGGATTCCGGCAGCCGGAAACTCGCTCCCGATGTGAATGGCGGATTCGCCGATCCGCACCTCGACCGACATCACGCGGTCGCCCGGCAGCGGCACCCGGCTGATCTCCTGAGCCCCAAACGCGCGCGCATACCAGGTGGATGCCTCGCCCGCGTTGGGGACCACGATGTGCGGGCTGACGGTGATCACGCCGCCTCCGGCAGGCCGTGGCGTTCGACCACGCGCTCGTAGTTCAGTCGCATCAACGCGATCACGTCGTCGACGTCGGCTTGGCTGTCGATCCGGCGAGCGGCGGGCCCTACTCTCCCGGGGAACACCGGGTGATCAGCGATGCGACCTTGGTCACTTAGCTCCGCCCACACGTCCCTCGGAAAGCTGAAGTGTGCGGAGCGGTCGCCGTGCAGATGGCCGATCTCCCGATGGCCAACCTTGAACGCGAACTCGCCTCTCTTCCCCGGGCCGGCTTCGACCCCGGGCCAGGAGGTGACCTCGTCGGTGATCTGCTCGCTGGCTGTCATGGGGCTACTCCTTGATCGGACAACATAGGTGCTGAGATCAAAATACAAGTTCAAGTAAGCTTGAAGTCAATTCCAATGTCCGAATTGCTCACTATTGGGGAGGTCTCAAGGCGTAGCGGCGTCGCCTCGTCGGCACTGCGGTTCTACGAAGAACGAGGCCTAGTCGAGTCCGAGCGCGCGGGCTCGGGTCACCGCCGCTACCGGCGCCACGTGCTGCGGCGGATCGCGTTCATCGTGTTCGCCCAGCACGTCGGGCTGACCTTGGACGAGATCGGCGAGGAGCTTGAGAAGCTGCCCGACAACCGAGCGCCGAGCCGACGCGACTGGGCACGGCTTTCGGCAGGCTGGAGCGCGCAGATCGACGAGCGAATCGCCGAGCTTGAGCGATTGAAGGCAGGACTCACCGAATGCATCGGGTGCGGCTGTCTTTCGCTGGACCGCTGCCGACTGGCCAATCCAGGTGACCGGGCCGCGACGCTCGGAGCCGGCCCGCGCTACTGGATCGGAGATCCACGCCCTCAGGAGCTCCTCGAATGAGTCGCCTCCACGGCTGTGTCGCTACCGCCGACGCGATGCGCCCTTTCCGCACAACGCAGGGGAGTCAACGTCGCGCCCGGGTGCGAGCGGAAAGTGCTCAAGATCGTCGTGCGTAGCATCTTGAGGCATCTCGACGCGAGGGTGCGGCCTGGTAGTTCCTGAGTCGCCGGCAGGTGGTTTGTGCGTCGGGGGTCGACGTGACAGATCTGGGCGGGTTCGGCAACTAGGAGCATGAGCACCGCGACGGCCACGGAGGTTGGCGTGCCGCAGAATCTGCGCGGCGGCGCGCTTGCCGAGTTCGAAGAGGTCTACCGCAGCAACGTGGGCCTGGTGGCCGCGTATTTCGCGCGCCGCTGCCGGGAGCCGCATGCAGTGGCGGATCTGACGTCCGAGACGATCGTGAGGGCGGCCGGATCTTTCGGTGCGTTTGATCCTCGTCGCGGCAGCGCTCGTGCGTGGTTGTTTGGTATCGCGGCTCACGTCTGGGCCAGGTATTGCGCGGACGTTGCCGAGAGCCGGGATGCCATTGGTCGGCTTGCGGGCCACCGTGCGCTCGAGAGCAGCGAGATCGACGAGCTGGCGGCCAAGATCGACGCGCAGGAGGCAGGCCGGAAGTTGCTGGAGCGGTGCTCGATGCTGAGCGCGAACGAGCGAGCGGCGATCGAGTTGGTGGACCTGGCCGAGCTGACTCCAAAGGAGGCCGCGGCTGCGCTTGGTGTGCCCCGAGGCGTGTTGCGGATGCGGCTGTCCCGGGCACGGGCGAGACTGAGAAAGGAGCACCACATTGATGAGTGAGTTCGAAGACAACTTGTGGCTCAAGGTCGTACGCGAGCACGGGGACGAGCTGGCATCCAACGCGCGAACTGCGCAAAAGCACAGACGGGCAAGCCGTCCGCAGCTGCTCGCCGGGACTACCGTGGGTCTGGCGGCAGTGGCGACCGCGGCGGCGTTGCTGTTCGGCGCGTCGACCAGCTCCTCGGCGTTTGCGGTCACCCGCAACCCCGACGGCACGGTCACCGTCAACCTGATGCGTCAATCGGGTATCGCCGGCGCGAACAGGAAGCTTGCCGCGATGGGGGTGCGGGCCCGCATCACAGTGCAGGCGAAGACCCCGCCGAAACTCGTTTGCCCGGGCGGAACCGCGCCGACGATCACCTTTGGCCCGGCCAGCATCCCCAATAGCCAGGAGCTGGTGATCGCCCCCGACCAACCGAGCGCCGGTGACGGCGCGACGCTCAAGGCGGGCAGCAACGGTTCCGGAGCTACAGGCTCGGGCGCCACATCGGGTGGCGGGAACCACGTCGTTCGGACGCTCTCGCGTGGCGGCAAGATTCGGACCTATTCGGGTGCCGACAACCACACAGTCCGGATGTATTGCCCGTGACCCCGTAGGCATCGCATTGACATGAGCGACGAAGACGGGTCACGAGCATCCGCAGCCCACAGGGATCGACTGCTCCATCTGCGAGGTGTCCAGTCACGTCGCGCGCCCTCGCCATGCTGCTCCCCAAGGCGTAACCCGGCGACGCTCGCCCCGTCGTCCGAACCTGCTCTGCAGTCGTCAGGAGCATCTCGATCGCGACGCCGACTTCCCCGCTGAGCGCGGACTGCAGAACACGGGACGCTCCAGCTCGAGGGTTGGGCGGCCCGCGTGGTGGCAGCTGCGAGAGCGGCGGGGTCACGGCGCTCGTCGCCACCCGCGTGTCGTTCGGTTGATTGGCAACACGCCGAAGCGCGCGTAGTACTGGACCCACGCCTCGGCGTCGGCGCCATCGATGACATAGCTCATGAGACGACTCGTGCCGCCGAGCCGGAGCCAGCTTGCCGCGCTCATCAGCAGCCAGGCTCCGATACCGCGCCGACGCAAGTCCTCGCGGACCCAGTGGTTGCACTCATCAGCCCATCCGGAGAACGCGAGGTTGGACCCAGCTCGGGTCAGGTCATCGTCCACCTCGTAGCTGCCGACGATCTCGTCAGCGAGCACCGCGTCGAACGCCACTCCCATCGTCGCGCCAACCTCGCGACGCAACGACAGACCGTCGACCGGAGGCTCCGCTGGCGGAGGGATCTGATCCAGGTGCCCCACGAGGATGATCTCGCGCTGGCCGCCCGCAGGATCGAAGCCGGCCTGCTCGTAGAGCCGGCGGACGTGGGGCCAGCAGTCGGGAACGCCGTAGACACCGGGAGCCGGAAGCGACCCATCCGCGTACTGGATCCGCACCCCCCACTCGACCAGCTGGCCGAGCGACCGCTCGCACAGCGCGCGACCCGCATCGATCTGATCGGGCCAACACAAAAGCCAGCGGATCTCGCCCGCCTCCCGATACCACTTGCTGACTCCGGCCTCGCCGGAATAGCGCCGCAGATGAGCCGCACCGAGCAGCCGTCCCCGCTCCACCGCAACGAATGTCGCGAGCTCGGTCACCCACGGACCGATCAGCTCCTCACCCAGAGGACGCTCCAGGTCGCCCAACAGCGTCGAGATAGGTATCGACCCGCCGGGGGTCGCCGCGGCAACGTGGGCGTTGGCCAACCGCGCCAGCTGAACCCGATCCCTGCGCTCAAAAGGACGAACTTCGATCATTCGCGACCTCCCTCACCACGCGCTTGAGCGCGGTGACCGAATATAGGAAGCCGCTACCAGTGCGGTACAGGCCCGACCTTACCACTGCGGTAACGCGTGATGGCCCCGCCGGGCAAGGTTCTCGCCCTTCCTGGTGCGCGGTCTTCAGCGTGGGATGTAAGTCTGGGTGATGGGTCCGTCTGCCCAGGCGGTGCTGCTGACTAGCTCGAGTCGCTGTGGCTCCGGCAGCCCGTGGAGCAACGGCAGGCCGTCGCCGAGCACGATCGGTTGGACGTTGATCCGGTACTCGTCGATGAGGCCGTCGGCAGCGAGCGCGCGGGCGAAGCTCGCTCCGCCGAAGACGACGATGTCCTTGCCGTATTCGGCGTCTCGGCGAGCGCGGAGCTGGCGCTTGCGATGGCCCTGCGCCACCCCGACATCTACGGCGCGGCTTTGTGCGCATCGCCGGCCACCGCGGCTCTCCGCGCATTGCAGAGCCGGGGGCTTGTCAATGAGTACCGCACGAAAATCGAAGCGGTCTAGGCGGGACCATCCGGCGGAGGGCTGATTGGTCCTTCAGATCGCTCGTAGCGCTTCGGTCGGGCTGAGGTGCGCGGCCTTGATCGCGGGGTAGAGCCCGGCGATCGCGCCGATTACGAAGCCTGCAGCGGGGGCTGAGATGAGGGCGTAGGCGGGTAC
>JAFAZB010000326.1 GCA_019240015.1 Solirubrobacterales bacterium | reverse complement strand
GCGCGCCGGTTCCCAGCCCGTGGGAGTCGAGGTGGCCGAGGCGGCGCGGGCGCGCGCCAGCGGGAGACATCCTGGACTGGACTTCCGACTTGCCCCGATCGAGGGCCCGCTGCCGCTGGAGGACAACAGCTTTGATGTGGTGTGGGCGAGCGAGGTGGTCGAGCACGTGGCGGACACCGCCCGCTGGCTGTCGGAGGTGCGGCGAGTGCTGGTGCCGGGCGGGCGTCTGCTGCTGACGACACCTGACCACGGCCGCCTGCGGATCGCCCTCGGGGGGATCGAGCGCTTCTCGCCGCCGCTGGGCGATCACCTGCATCTGTACACCCGGCGCTCGCTCCAGGATCTGCTGCTCGAGTTCGGATTCGGTGAGCTTTGGTTCGCGCGTGCCGGCGGACCGCCGCTGCTGAGGCGAGCGCTGTTCGCTAGAGCGATTCGGTGAGCCTCCGAGACGCTGGCTGACCGATGCGCGTCCTGATCGACACCACGTTCGTGCGGCGCGCCCCCTACTCGGGAACGGCGGTATATCTCAACGCGATCGGGGCGGCGCTCTCGGAGCTGGGCGGGGTGGAGGTGGTGGAGGCCTGTAACGAGCGTCGCCGGAGCCCGGCGGGCGGCGGGCTGGGCAGCGTCCGCAACGTGCTCGCCGATCGCCACTGGGTGGCCGCGGAGCTGCCCCGGCTGGCCCGCCAGGCGGGAGCGCAGCTGATCCACCACCCGCTCCCGGCCCAGGCGCGCGGGTTTCGAGGTCCACAGGTCCTCACGGTCCACGACCTCGCGTTTGAGCGCCTGCCGCAGCACTTCAAGCCGGGATTTCGCCGGTACGCACACCTCGCGCACCGGGCGGCATCACGCGCGGCCGCCGCGGTGATCTGCGTCAGCCAAACGACGGCGGCGGACGTGATCGCGCTGTGGGGGGTGCCCAGCGAGCGGATCGTGGTGGCGCCGCACGGCCCAGGGCAGGAGCTCGCGCAGCTGTCGTGTCCGAGCGCGGCGGCCGGCGCAGACCCCGGGAGCCATTTCCTCTACGTGGGCGACGACGAGCCGCGCAAGGATCTCCCCACGCTGCTCTCCGCCTACGAGGCCTACCGGCAGGCCGCCCCCGATCCGCTGCCGCTGGTTCTGGCTGGCTCGGCGGAAGCCCGCGGGCGAGGGGTGCGCTGCGAGCACCATCCGTCCCGAGAGCGCTTGGCGGAGCTCTACGGGGCGGCCGTCGCGCTCGTACACGCGTCGCTGTATGAGGGGTTCGGGCTCACCGCACTCGAGGCGATGAGCGTCGGCACGCCGGTGATCGCAGCCCCGGCCCCCGGAGTGATCGAAACCTGCGGCGAGGCGGCACGCTACTACGCGCAGCAGGACCCTCGTTCGCTGGCGCTTGCGATGCTCGAGCTGCAGGCTGAGCCGGCCCTACGTGCGGAGCTGTCCGAGCGCGGACGACGGCGCGCGGCGGCGTTCTCGTGGGCCAGTTCGGCACGGGCGCACCTCGACGCATACTCTCTGGCGCTGGGCGCATGAAGATCGCGATCCTTGGCACGCGGGGTATCCCCGCTTCCTACAGCGGGTTCGAGACGGCCGTGGAACAGCTCGCGCTGCGGCTCAGCGCGCGGGGCCACGAGGTGGTGGTCTACTGTCGGCCGCACGTGGTCGACGCGCGCCTGAAGCGCTACAAGGGAGCACAGTTGGTGCACCTGCACACGGTGCGCAACAAGTACCTGGACACGTTCGTGCACACGCTTCTGTCCGCGGTCCACACCGCGCTCGTGACCAAGCCGGACGTGGCGCTGTTCTTCATCGCCGGCAACTCGCCGCTGTGCACGATCACCAAGTGGGCTTCGATCCCGGCTGTGATCAACGTCGATGGTCTCGACTCCGACCGTCGCAAGTGGCCGGCGCTGGCAAAGGCCTACTTGCGACTCGCCGAGAGCCGTGCGCCGCGCTGGGCCGACCGGGCGATCACCGACAGCCACGCCGTCGCGGACGTGTTCGAGCGCCGCTACGGACAGCGCATCGGGGTCGTGCCCTACGGGGTGCACGACCCCGGTTTCGACGGCACCGAGACGCTCACCCGGCTGGGGCTCGAGCCGCGCAAGTACATCCTGTTCGTGGGCCGGCTCGAGCCCGAGAACAACCCTCACCTGCTGGTCGAGGCTTTCTCCCGGATCGCCGGCGCGCGGGCCCGGGGGATGAAGCTGGCGATCGTCGGCGGCGCACCGTACGCCGGCGAGTACATCCGCCACGTGTGGCGTACCGCCGACCCCCGCGTGGTGTTTCCGGGTTACGTGTTCGGCCGCGGCTACTGGGAGCTCCAGCGTCACGCTTACCTGTTCTGCGCCCCGACCGAGGTCGGCGGGACCCATCCGGTGATCCTCGAGGCGATGGCGGCGGGGAACTGTGTGCTCGTCAACGACCATCCGCCGAACGCCGAGACGGTCGGCGACGCTGGGATCTACTTCTCCGGGCGCGATGGCGTTGACGCGTTGGTGGCCCAGCTGGAGCGGCTGCTGGGCGATCCGGAGCTGGTCGCCGAGTACCGCGCCCGCGCGCTCGCACGGGCGCGGCGCTACTCGTGGGAGGTGGTCACCGACCAGTACGAGGAGCTGCTCGCCGGTGTCTGCAAGGACCGTGGCCCAGGGCCGCTGCCCGCGTTCCTCCTCGACGATCAGCAGCCCCGGATCGAGGCAGCCGCGATCGCGGAGTGATCGCCGCCGGGTCGTGCGGATACGCGGCCGCTAGAGCCGGGCACCCAGCTCGGCTCGCGCCCGGGCGATGTCGCTGCGGGCCGCGAGCGAGTGCAGATCGAGCCGCAGCGCGGTGCCAAGCGCGGCCAGCGCCGGTCGGGGGTGGTGCTGGCCGAGCTCGTAGTCGCCGAGCTGCTGCCAGGCAGCCGGGTTGGCGGGCTGGAGCCTGATCGCGCGCTGCAGCTCGGCGTGTGCGGAGGGCTGATCTCCGAGCGCGCCGTAGAGCGCGGAGAGCTCGAACAGGGGCTCAACCGAAACCGGATCGCGCGAGGAGGCGGTGCGGGCGTCGGCAATCGCCGCCCGCATGTCCCCGCGTTCGAGCGCCGCGATCGCGGCCGCGTCGGCGCTCGCGGCGCGCATCGGCTGGGCGATCATCCAGGCCGCCGCGAGCGAGACCGCGCTTAGCACGGCGAGCGCGGCGGCAGCGCCCGGGCGCTGGATCAGCGGCGTCCGCCTCGTGGACTGTCGGACCGGAGCCGCGAGCGGCCCGCGGCCCGCGAGCCAGCCGGCGCAGAGCA
>JAFAZB010000323.1 GCA_019240015.1 Solirubrobacterales bacterium | reverse complement strand
GCCGTGCAGGATCAGCAGGCCGCCCCGCGCTGACCCCGAGCCGCTCGGTAGCCACAGGGAGTAGGCGAGCCCGTCCCGCTTGCCGAGCTCTGCCGGCCGCACGACCGTGATCGTGCGCTGTCGTCGCACCCTCCGATCATGCCACCGCGTGGCATGATCGACGACCCGATGATCGCCACCGGCTCACAGCTGTCGCACGTGTATCCCCGCGGGTCGCGCGTCAACGAGCGCGGCCATCTCGAGGTCGGGGGCTGCGACGCGCTCGAGTTGGCGCGCGAGTTCGGGACCCCCGTGTACGTCGTCGCCGAGGACGACCTGCGGGCCCGCGCGCGCGAGTTCATCGACGCGCTCGGCGCCCAGCACCGTGACTACGACGTCCTGTTCGCCTCGAAGGCGTTCCCCTGCACGGCCGTCTACCGGGTGCTGGCGGACGAGGGGCTGGGGTGCGACGTGGCTTCCGGAGGGGAGCTGGCGCTGGCGCTGAGGGCGGGCTGCGATCCCCGGCGCATCTATCTCCATGGCAACGCCAAGTCGACCGCCGAGCTGCGCGAGGCGCTCGAGGCGGGCGTCGGGCAGATCGTGCTCGACTCGCTGCACGACTGCGAGCGACTGGCCGCAATCGCCGCCGAGCTCGACCGTCGCCAGGAGGTGCTGATCCGGGTCACCCCCGGCGTCAGCGGGGATACCCATCGGGCGATCTCCACCGGCCAGGCAGACTCCAAGTTCGGCTTCTCGTTCGACGACGCGCGCGAGGCGATCGAGCGGCTGGCCGGCAGCTCGCACCTGACGTTGGTGGGAGTCCATGCCCACATCGGCTCGCAGTTGTTCGAGCTCGAGCCGTTCCGGGCGGCGGTGCACGCGGTCGCCGAGCTGGGCGAGTTCCCCGTGTACAACCTCGGTGGCGGGCTCGGCGCGCCCTACACGGCCGCCCAGCATCCGCCCGCCGTCGCCGACTATGTGGAGACGATCGTGACCGCGGTCCACGAGGTGCTCGGAGCCGACAAGCGGCTGCTGCTCGAGCCCGGGAGGGCGCTGGTCGCCAACTCGACCGTGACGCTCTACGCGGTCGAGACCGTCAAGCGCAACGTGTCAACCTGGGTGGCGGTCGACGGTGGCATGTCGGACAACCTGCGGCCGATGCTCTACGGCGCCGCCTACGAAGCGCTGATCGCCGACCGTCCGCTGGCGGTCGGAGAGGAGCGTTGCCAGATCGCCGGCAAGCACTGCGAGTCAGGCGACGTACTCGCTCGTGACGTGCTGCTACCGGCGCCCGCCCCCGGCGACGTGCTGGCCACGCCGGCCACCGGCGCCTACGGCTACGCGCTGGCGAACAACTACAACTGTGTCCCGCGCCCGCCGGTAGTTTTCTGCCGCGAAGGCTCGGCGCGGCTCGTGGTCCGCCGCGAGACCTACCAGGACCTGGCCGCCCGTGACGTCCTCGAGTGAGGGGGAGTTCCGGGTCGGCGTGCTCGGGCGCGGGACGGTCGGCGCCGCGTTCGTGTCGCTGTTGCCGGGGCACGCCGAGCGGATCGAGCTGATCACGGGGCTGCGACCGACGATCTCGGGCGTGCTGACGCGCGCCGACGGCTCGTTCGAACAGATCCTCGAGCGCTCCGATCTGATCGTCGAGCTGATCGGTGGGATCGAGCCCGCCCGCGAGTACGTGATGCGCGCGCTGGCCGCCGGCCGCCACGTGGTCACGGCCAACAAGCAGCTGCTCTCCCGCCACGGGGAGGAGCTGTGGGAGGCCGCCCGCGAGCAGGGCGTGCAGCTGCGGTTCGAAGGCGCGGTCGCCGGCGTGGTGCCGGTGATCCGCGTGCTCCAGGAATCGCTCGCCGGCGCGAGGGTCGACCGAGTCCACGGGATCGTCAACGGCACCACCAATTACATCCTCACCGAGATGGCTCGCACCGGCGCCACGTTCGGTCAGGCACTGGCCGACGCGCAGCGGCTCGGCTACGCCGAAGCAGACCCTTCAGAGGACGTGGACGGACGCGACGCGGCCGCCAAGATGGCGATCCTCGCACGGCTCGCGTTCGATACCCCCGTGCACATCGACGACGTGCGCTACGAGGGGATCGAGCAGATCCAGCCCGACGACCTGGAATACGCGCGGGAGCTGGGGCTGGGGCTGAAGCTGCTCGGCACCGCCGAGCGGATCGGCGAGGGCCTCTCGGTGCGGGTCTATCCGGCCTTCCTGTACCCGGGCCACCCGCTGGCGTCGGTGAACGGACCGTTCAACGCCGTCACGGTCGAGTCCGAGGCGATCACCGAGATCACCATGTCCGGGCCGGGCGCCGGCGGGCCGCAGACCGCCAGCGCGGTGCTCGGAGACGTGATCAGCGCGATGATCCCGCCCGCCTCGACCCCGCCCACGATGCGGGTGCTCGAGATCGTCCAGGACGTCGTGTCCGCGTTCTACCTGCATCTCGAAGTCGCCGACGAGCCCGGCGTGCTGGCGCAGGTGGCGCAGGTGCTGGCCCTGCAAGGCGTGTCGGTCAAGTCGGTCGTGCAGCGGGGCCTCGGCGATCAGGCCCGGCTCGTGATGGTCGTGCACCCGGTGCTCGAGTCGCGCTTTCAGGCGGCGATGGGGCTGATCGGCGGGCTCGAGGTGCTGCGCGCGCCGCCGCGGGCGATCCGGGTGCTCGAAGAGGAGTTTGGTTAGGGTCAGCTGAGTGCGGGCGATCCAGATCACCGAGCTGAGCGGCCCGCGCGACGCGCTGAAGCTGGTCGAGGTCCGCGAGCCGGCCGCCAGCGACACCGTGGCCGGCGGCGACGGCGTCGTGGTCGAGGTGCGGGCCG